>JASHPM010000131.1 GCA_030038115.1 Acidobacteriaceae bacterium
CGCGGAACCACGCACCTTGCTGTCCTGTGTCTCGCCCTTGCGGTTCTGGGGTTTGTGCGCCCGGCGGCAAACGCCCAGGCGATTGAATGGACCTGGGTGGGCGGAAGCAGCACGTTCGGAGCAAGCAGCATTTGCAACGGGGGCAATTGTGGCGCGCCCGGAACGTATGGCACGCTGGGAACAGCCGCGGCCGGCAACATTCCCGGGGGCCGGGAATCTGCGACCGGTTGGATCGATGGCAACGGCAATCTTTGGCTTTTCGGGGGAAGCGGCCTCTATGCGGCCGCCAGCAGCCAGGGATACTTCAACGACCTCTGGGAGTTCAATTCCTCGACGAATGAATGGGCATGGATGGGCGGCAGCGACACGGCAAATCAGTCCGGAGTATATGGCACGCTGGCCGTCCCCGCTGCGGGAAACGTTCCTGGAGGCCGACGCGGGGCGGCCGGCTGGACTGACAAGAGCGGCAATCTCTGGCTGTTCGGTGGATGGGGCCTCGATTCTGCCGGCACGACGGGTTATCTCAACGACCTGTGGGAGTTCAATCCTTCCACCAACGAATGGGCATGGATGGGCGGCAGCAACACGATTCCTGCCGATGGCGAGGGACAAACGGGTGTCTACGGTACGCTCGGCCAGCCTGCGGCGGGGAACATTCCTGGTGGCCGCCATCATGCGGCGGCGTGGACCGACGATAGCGGCAATCTTTGGCTTTTCGGGGGACTGGTCTGGGGCGCGGGCGGCCTTGCCGGCGATCTCAACGACCTGTGGGAATTCAATCCCTCCACCAACGAATGGACGTGGATGGGCGGAAGCAGCACAGTCAGCAGCCAGGGTCAGCCCGGTGTGTACGGTACGCTGGGCGAGCCCGCCTCCGGAAATATTCCTGGGAGCCGCTATGAGGCGGTCACCTGGACGGATGGCAGCGGCAATCTTTGGCTCTTTGGGGGCGATGGCTACGATTCGGCCGATCGAGGGGGCGTTCTGAACGACCTGTGGGAGTTCAATCCGTCCACCGGCGAATGGACGTGGAGGAGCGGAGGCAGTACGTTAACCGTTTCCAACGTGAACGTAGCTGGACTGCCTGGCGTCTACGGGACGCTGGGGCTCGCCGCAGCAGGAAACACTCCTGGAAGCAGAGTGGCCCCGGTCAGCTGGACGGATGCCGGCGGCAATTTCTGGCTCTTTGGCGGCGATGGGTACGATTCAACAGACTCCTCTTGTTTTCTTGACGATTTATGGGAGTTCAATCCGTCCATCAACGAATGGACATGGCAGGGCGGAAGCAGCAAGATAAGCCCTTCGCTGGGCGAGCCCGGCGTTTACGGCACCCTCGGGGTCCCCGCTACCGGCAATATTCCCGGAAGCAGGCAGTTCGCGGCCGGGTGGACCGATAAAAAGGGCAACCTCTGGCTTTTTGGTGGCGATGGCTTCGATTCGGCCGGCAATTATGGTTACCTCAACGACGTTTGGACGCTCAGCCTGCCTGTAACCGCGACCCCAGGTTTTTCAGTTGCTGCCGGAACATATACGTCCATGCAAACGGTGACCCTCTCCGATACGACGCCGGGATCAACGATCTACTACGCGATCAACGGGATTCCGACAACTTCTTCCACGGTGTACGAGAGCCCAATCGCAGTTGACTCTTCGGAAACAATCGAAGCGATCGCCGTAGCTCCGAACTACGTCCAGAGCGCAGTGGCGTCGGCCTCCTACACGATCAGCCTGCCGCCGACCTTCACGCTGGGCGCCTCGCCCACCACGCTCACTGCCTCTTCCGGCGGGCAGGCGAATACGACCGTGACGGTGACACCGCAAAACGGCTTCAACTCGGCTGTGACCTTTGCCTGCTCGGGGGTGCCATCCGGCGCATCATGCGCCTTCAGTCCGGCAACGGTAACGCCGTCGGGAGCCGCAGCCACAACAACATTGACGATCAATGCCGAAACTCTCACTGCGGCTCTGGGCCGCACCTCGACTCCGCTTTGGACGGGGACGTCGCTGGCGCTGGCCGTAGGTATCTTCGGGTGGAGAAAGCGGCGCGGCTTGCGGATCTTCATGCTGCTGGCCGTCGTCGTTGCTGGATCAGGATCAGGTCTGCTCTCGGGATGCAGCGGCGGCGGCTCCAGCACTGGAGGCGGAGGCGGCGGTGGGTCGGTGACGTCGACGATCACGGTGACAGCAACGTCAGGCACGATCGTGCAAACCGCTACCGTCACGCTCACAGTAAACTAGCGCGAGCCAGCTTCCGCGCGGGGTATTGGTTCAGTCTGGTAAGCTGCGCCCCCACGGTCGTTGATGCGAAGCACCCGGTTGAGAATTTCATCATCGGCACAACCCCAATCGTTCAGGGGGATCGCGTTTCCGGGGCCGGTTCGAGGTCGCCGTCGACGAGGACGGTTCCGGTGATGGTGGGCTCCAGCATCTGGTCGAGACGATAGCCGGAGGTCTGGGCGGCAGCGGTTGCGTCTTCGATCTCCAGCTCGATCGACCGCAGTGTTTCCCAAGCGACGGGGGATTTGCCGGACGGATCCTGTTCCACGACCGCGATGAACTCGGGCAGACTGGACCACCACAACAACTGCTCATAGGCTTCTTTGTTGAAGTAGCGATGGCCCTGGGCCTGATGCAGGCCGGTGAGCCAGACGACGTCGGGATCGTCCCAGGCAAGGGGCCGCGGTTCGGCGTCTGTGGGCGGGGGCTGGGCGATGAGGACGCGAACGCGCGCGGCGGCGCGCCAGGCGGCATCACCCTCAAGGCCGAGGGGATGAAATGCTTCGGCGAGGGCGGAGCGCAGGTAGAGGCGATCGAAGGCCTCGGCGCGATTCCGGCCCGAGGGCAGGGCATCGCACAGGGCGCGGAAGAGACACCAGGCGATGACCGGCGCCCAGACGAAGACCGCGGTGGTTTGCGGGCTGTAGCTGGGCAGCACCAGGCGCGCCTCCGAAGGCCAGCCGTGCGTGAAGCAGCGTTCGAGCGCGGGGAGTTTGCCGGCGGCGAGAAGCAGAGCGTGGTAGCGATCGCGCGCGGAGAGAGCAAGTGCGGCGGGGTCCTGGACTCGGATCCTGCCAGGGCCTGAGGCGGCGGAAAAACCAGCGGCACTGCTCACAGGGGCGTCCCCATTCCGGCCTGGGTTCCCGCCTGCGTCGGCGGGCTCCTCTGCTTTCTCAGTCCATTGCGCGACGTTGAGCGCCGCCAGAGCTGCATGGAAGAAGCGCTCGCCATCTTTCTCCAGAGTGGCGAGGGTTTCTTCGCGGCTGCAGGGGGCCTGACTAACGCGCACCAGCGGGGCCGTGCCATCGCCGGCCTCGGCTTCGATCAGATCGGAGTAGCAACGCAGGACGTCGGCGCCAAGAGCGGCACGCAGGGCTTCGTGCACGGGGCGGAGTTTGAATTTCGCCAGGGCATCGTCGAGGCTCCAGACGCCGGTGCCGTTCAGATCGCTGCACAGCGCGTCCCAGGGGTATTCGGCGGTGGAGTGCATCTGGCGCCAGTTCTGAAAAACGTGGTACTGGTACGCGCCGAGATGGAGGCGGAGGCCGCGCTCGCGAATTTCGCCGAGGCGGCGGAGGTAGTGAAGGCCGGTGGCGTTGTCCTGGTAGGCGAGGACCGCATGGTGATCGCCGGGGAGCGCCAGGGCTTCGTGAATCTGCACGCTGAAGAGCCTCCCGCTGCCTTTGTCGGCGCGCGATGAGGAGTGGTGCAGAGTTCCGGAGGTGCCGACGTACTTGTTGTGGTAGATGACGAGCGCGCGCTGATCGCCGCGGCGATTGGACCAGGCGAAGACGTTCTCATCGACCTTGCCGTCGTCGCGCCAGAAGTCGAAGAGGGCGAAGTTGGCGCTGTCGGCGAAAACATGCCGGTTCTTCAGCAGGGGAGCGATCTCGCGCTGGTGGCGATCGACCAGGTGCTGGTTCGGCGTTTCCTCGTAGCGGGGCCGCTTGTACTCCATGCCGTACTTTTCGGTGAAGGCTTCGATCTGGCCGTGGCCGAACATGGGCAGGCCAGGGAGGGTCGCCATCATGGTGCAGACGCCGAAGTATTTGTCGCCGATCCCGAACTGGTCAATCGCCGTGCGCTCATCGGGATTGCTCATGAAGTTCACGTAACGCTTGAGGATGTCGGGGTCGAACTCGACGGTGTTCTTAATGACGGAACGGTACTTGGCATTGTCTTCGTCGCGCAGCATGTTCATGAAGGCGCTGTTGTAGACGCGATGCATGCCGAGGGTGCGGACGAAGTAGCCTTCGAGGAGCCAGAAGGCTTCGGCCAGAAGGAGCGTACCGGGGACTTCGGCGGCCACGCGGTCGACAACCTCGCGCCAGAACTCATGGGGCATCGCGTAGTCGAACTGCTCCTGGGAGAGAGCGAATTCGGCGCGAGAGGGAATGGAGCCGCCGCTGCCGGGAAGGGGAAACCAGAGGCGCTGCACGTGACGGCGCGCCAGAGTCATGGCTGCGTCGAAGCGGATGATGGGAAACAAACGCGCGACATGGAGAATGGTCTGGATGACCTGCTCGCGGACATCGGCGCGGAGGTAGTTGAGCTGGGCGGTGTCATTCCAGGGGAAGCCGGTACCGTCGTTGCCGTGGTAGATGTACTCCGTGTGCCCGGAGGCATTGTCGCGGCGCTGGAAGACGACGGCGGCGTCGGACTGATCGTAGTAATGGTCCTCGATTTTGATTTCGACACGGCCATCGTGGGAGAGGTCGGGTCCGTTGAATTGATACGAAGGCCAGGGGCGATCGTTGCGCGAGAGGAACCACTGGGGGTGCTCGACCACCCACGGCGAATCGATGCCCATGTGGTTAGGAACCATATCGCTGGCGAGGCGAATGCCATAACGGGTGGCGCGTTCGCGCAGATTGTTGTAGGCGTAGTCGCCGCCGAGGTCATCGGCGATGCGGTATTCGTACAGAGAATAGGCGGAGGCGACTGCGTCCTGCTGGCCACGCATGCGCTTGATGACCTGGGAGGCGCGGCTGCGTTCCCACACGCCGATCAGCCACAGCGCATTGAGGCCGCGGCGCGCGAGCAGCTCCAGCTCTTCGTCGGGAATCTGGTCGAGGCGCTCGATGGCGCGGCTGTATTGGCGCGAGAGCTGCGCCAGCCAGACATAGGTGCTCTTCGCGATCATCACCACGTTGGGCATCCAGTCCTGATCGGGACTGAAGCGCTCGTATTCGAGGTCCCCAGGATGGCGGCGGAAGTCGGGAACCTCGGAGTGGTGCGTGTCGCTGAGCGGATCGTGATGCCGGGAAGTTGGGTGAAAACGCATCCAGAGCGCGAGTTCTTCTTCCTTCAGGACGTCGGCGGCGAGCAGGACCTTGCGGAGATTCTCGCCGAGGTACTGGGCCCAGTTCTCGCGAATCCAGGCGAGCTGACCGCTGAGCGAATCGGGGGCGGCCTGCATGGGCGCGCACAGCAGATCGATGAGATTGCCGCGGCCCATGCCCGTGGCGGGACGCGTGGCGAAGTAGCTGCTGAGCTGGGCGGTGACCTGGCGGTAGGCGGTGCTTTCCGCCAGTTTGCGGTCGTCGTAGAGCTCTCGAAAGGTGCGGAAGGCGGGATTCTGATTGGCGAGCCACAGCAACATCAGCTCTTCGAGCACGGCTTCGCGGTGCGCCAGTCCGCCGGTTGAGCCCTGCAGCCACTGGTCGACGGTGACTTCTCCGCGATAAATCGCGACGTTGGGAAATTCCTGGACAAAGGCGCGGAGGAGCTGGTCGACGTTTTCTTCGCCCACGCGCGCCGCAAACCAATCGAGGGCCGCCTGCGTAACCTGGGGGTCGCGGTTGCGCCGATATTGGGCGATGAGGAAGTGGCTGACCTCGTCGATGAGCCCCATGGCGAAGAGAGCGCCGGGATGGATGGGGTCAAGGCCGGTGGCCGTGCGAACCTGGGTCATGCGCTGGGCCAGCTCGCGACAGGAGGCAAGATCGGCAAAGATCACGTTGCCGACGAAATTGAACAGGGTGTCGCTGACCTGGTAGCGGTCGCGAACCTCACGCGCGATGTGGAATTCCATCATTTGCTTCTCTTGGATGCGAACGGGCGCTGGTCTCTAACAACCTTTGTATGCCGACGCCGGATGGATGCGAGATACCATACGAGGCGATGCCCGAGTTACCCGACATCACAGCGTACCTGAGTGCGCTGGAAACGCGCATCCTGGGCCAGAAACTGGAGCAGGTTCGCCTGGCCAGCTTTACGCTTCTGAGAACCGCCGAGCCGCCGCTCGAGAGCGTGAACGGCCGCGTGGTGCGCGAGCTGCGGCGCATCGGCAAGAGGATCGCCATCGGCCTCGAAGGCGATTCTGCTCCCCATCGACAAAAATTCGCCGCTGGGGACGCCGGGATGCTTTGGCTGGTTTTGCATCTGATGATCGCAGGCCGGCTGCACTGGAAGCCGAAGGGAGCGAAGCTGGGAGGACGAAATGCGCTGGCGGCCTTCGATTTTGCGCCGGGATCGCTGGTACTGACGGAGGCGGGGTCGAAGAGACGCGCGTCGTTGCATGTGGTTGCGGGAGAAGAGGCGCTGCGCGGACTGGATCCTGGCGGGATCGATGTGATGGCGTGCGATCTGGCCGGGTTTCGCGGTGCGCTGACGGCGGAGAATCGAACGCTGAAGCGGGCGCTGACCGATCCACGGCTGTTGAGCGGGATTGGGAACGCGTATTCCGACGAGATTTTGCACGCGGCGCAGCTTTCGCCGGTCACGCTGACGCATCGGCTGAGCGATGAGGGGTGGGAACGGCTGTTTGCGGCCACGCGGCAAACGCTGCAATTGTGGATCGACCGATTGTGCGCGCAGACGGGCGATGGATTTCCGGAGAAGGTGACGGCTTTTCGCCCGGAAATGGCGGTGCATGGACGCTTCGGAGAGCCATGCCCACGCTGCGGCGAGAAGATCCAGCGCATTCGCTACGCCGACAACGAGACGGATTATTGTGCGCGCTGCCAGACGGGCGGAAAGCTGCTGGCGGATCGCGGACTGTCGCGCCTGCTGAAGCAGGATTGGCCGCGCACGCTGGATGAGCTGGAAGCGCTGAAGCGGCGGTGAAGCCTTTCGACAACTATTAACTGTCAATTTGCGCGCCGATCACATTTTCGCAATGTACGTGGCGCGATACGTGCAGGGCAGGCGTTGGTCGCGCGCGGAAGCCGGTTCATCATGTTTTTTCTTCAGAGGAGCAGGCTGCAGCGATTTCTCGCCATATTAACCAATCTGTAAACCGGCATGCATCTGCCTCCATTAATTCAATGAGGACCGGGTTTTTCGGATCTTCGACCCCAGCGGCCGGGAGTCTCGGTATCGATTGAACCAGCCCCAAAGAGAAAACCATCCGAGTTCACACCTGATCCTGCGGAGATACCTGCCCGGACTGGAGGAGTACTGATGCAGAAACACCTCGCGACCTCGTTGTGTACCCTGCTGGTTTCTGGCACAATGGCCAACCCGATTGCCGCCACCGCGCAGTCGGATTCCACCCCAACCGCAACACCCATCCAACATGTCGTCGTCATTTTCGGAGAAAACATTTCGTTCGATCACTACTGGGGCACCTATCCGCATGCCACCAATCCGCCAGGTGAGCCGGGGTTCTGGCCGGCTCCAGGTACGCCCAGCGTGAATGGATTAAATGACGGGTTGATGTCGAACAATCCGAATTTTCTGAACGTGACGGGCAATGGAAAAGGCGCGGCTAATCCCTTCCGCCTCGATCGCTCGCAGGCGGCGACCGCGGATCAGGACCATGACTACACGCCGGAACAGGAAGCGTTCCATGGCGGGCTGATGGACTCTTTTCCTGAATACACGGGGACGCCGGGACCTCCGCCTTCGGCGTACACAACGTCCGGCCTGGTGATGGGCTACTACGATGGCAACACTGTGACAGCGCTGTGGAATTACGCGCAGCACTATGCGCTGAATGACAACTCGTACGGGTCAACCTTTGGACCGTCGACGCCGGGGGCTATCAATCTGATCTCCGGCCAGACCAATGACGTGTCGGACGAAATGAGCGCGAGCGGCGACATCGTGAGCGATGGCGGCGGTGGGATGACGCTGATCAGCGACGCGAATCCGATCGGAGACGCTTGTACCTCCACAACCAGCGCGCAGGTGAGCATGGGCGGAACGAACATCGGGGATCTGCTGAATGCCGCCGGCGTGACATGGGGCTGGTTCGAGGGCGGCTTCAATCTGTCGCTGACCAACCCCAACGGCACGACGGGATGCGCACGCACACACACGTCGGCCGTGACCGGGGTGACGGAGGTGGATTATATCGAGCACCATGAGCCGTTCCAGTACTACACCTCGACCCAGAACCTGCAGCACCTGCGGCCAACGTCGGTGAGCATGATCGGGCAGACCGATCAGGCCAACCACCAGTACGACATCGAGGACTTCTACGCGGCGGTACGGGCGGGGAACATGCCGGCGGTGAGCTTCCTGAAGGCTCCGGGGTACGAGGATGCGCATGCCGGCTACTCCGATCCCCTGGACGAGCAGGAATTCGTCGTGCAGGTGATCAACTTCCTGGAGCAGCGGCCGGAGTGGGGTTCGACCGCGATCTTTATCAACTATGACGATTCGGATGGCTGGTACGATCATCAGCTGGGCCAGATCGTGAACCAGTCCACGACGGCGGATGACATGCTGACCGGCAACGGCCAGTGCGGCAGCGGAACCGACACGGCACTGCCGGGACCGAGCGGCGCGGCGCACGCGCAGGGCCGCTGCGGCTACGGGCCACGGATTCCCATGATGGTGATCTCGCCCTATGCCAAACAGAACTTTGTGGACCACACGCTGACCGATCAGTCCTCGATCATCCGCTTTATCGAAGACAACTGGCTGGCCGGGAAACGGATCGGCAGCGGGTCATTTGACGAGATTGCCGGTTCGGTCACCAACATGTTCGACTTCCATCACCCCAACAACTGGGATCGGTTCCTGCTCGATCCGAACACGGGCGAGCCGAGGTGGTAGAAGCTGCTGCAAAGCCGGCTCTTCGCAGCGGATGCGGGGAGCCGGTAGCTTCTCTTTTCGGGTGACAATAGAAAGGCATGTCCAAACCCCTGCGGTCTTCGCGACGCGCATTTCTGCGCAAAGCCGGTTTTGCGGTTGCCGGGCTGCGGCTGAAGGCAGAGATGGCTGCATCTGCGCGGCCGACGGCGCTCGATCCTTCCACGCTGACCCCGTTCGTCGATCCTCTGCCGATTCCGGCTATGGCGCGGGCGGAGGGCGTGCGGCCGAATCCTGAAGACCCAGGCCGAAGCATTCCGTTGTATCGGATCGCCATGCGGGAGACGCATGTGCGCGTGCATCGCGATCTGCCGCCGACGCGGATGTGGGGTTTTGACGGCAGGTTTCCCGGCCCGACGATGGAGACACAGAGCGGGCAGGCGGTGATCGTGGAGTGGGAAAATCAGCTCCCGGTACGGCATTTTCTCCCCATCGACCATACCCTGCATGGGGCCGAGGCTGGCCTGCCGGAGGGGCGTTCTGTGGTTCATCTGCACGGAGGAAGGACGCCGGCGGACAGCGACGGCTATCCCGAAAACTGGACTGTGCCGGGAAAATCGCAGACCTGTTTTTATCCCTCGGGCCAGCATGCCGCGCTGCTCTTCTATCACGACCATGCGATGGGCATTAACCGGCTGAACATCTATGCGGGGCTGCAGGGATTCTTCATCGTGCGAGACCCGAGGGAAGATGCGCTGCAGTTGCCGGCGGGAAACTATGAGATTCCGCTGATGATCACGGATCGGCTGCTCACGCGGGATGGACAGCTGTTTTATCCGGTGTCGGATCGTCCCGATCGGCCGTGGGTTCCGGAGGTTTTCGGGAACGCGATTCTGGTGAACGGCAAGCTGCTGCCGTACCACGAGGTGGAGCCGAGGAAGTATCGTCTACGGCTGATGAACGGATCGAATGGGCGCTTCTACCGGTTTGGATTGTCGAATCGGGCGGCGTTCCAGGTGATCGCGAACGATCAGGGATTGCTGGAAGCACCGGTGACGGCGAAACGGCTGCCTATGGCGCCTGCCGAACGGGCGGACATGGTGGTGGATTTTGCGCCGCTCGAGGGAACTACGGTCAGGCTGGTGAGCGACTCGTTCGACATTCTGGAATTTCGCGTCGCGAAGCAGAGTGCGCCCGACACGGGCGCGGCGCCGGCAGTGCTGCACACGCCGGCGATCCAGTTGGGGGAAGCGGATGCGGTGCGGACGAGAAGGCTGACGCTGGATGAACATGTGGACGATGTGCAGCGATCGATGGGCATGCTGCTGAATAACACGCCATGGCACGCTCCGGTCACGGAGAAGCCGGTGCTGCGTACCACAGAGATTTGGGAACTGGTGAACCTGACCGACGATTCGCATCCGATTCATCTGCACCTGGTGCGGTTCAGGATTCTGGATCGGCGGCCATTCGACGTGTTCGATTACCAGAACATGGGCCGGTTGCGATTCACCGGGCCCGCGGCGGCTCCGGAGCCGCTGGAGTCGGGCTGGAAGGACACGGTTCGCGCGGATCCAGGCATGGTGACCCGCATCATTATTCCCTTTGAAGGTTACGCCGGCCGATATGTGTGGCATTGTCATATCCTGGAACACGAAGACAACGAAATGATGCGCCCGTACGAAGTGCTGCCGCCGGGGGCGAACGGCGGCTGAGAGCTTTTCATCCACGGTTTTGCAACCCCGCATGAGGTCGGCTATATTGTGGAACCATCCCCTTGCGCGCGGCGAGGCGAGCGCCGGCGCGCAACCTCTTTCGAGAACCGGAAGAGAGGTGGCAGACATGAAGAAAATTGGCGTGCTGTTCGGCATGGAGAATACTTTTCCCGGTGCGCTGGTGGAGAAGATCAACGGGAAGAATCTCGAGGGAATTTCCGCGGAGTTCGTGGAGGTTGGCGCGATCCGGCTGGATCGACCGCCGGCGTGGTCAGTGATTGTGGATCGGATCTCGCACGATATCCCGTTCTACCGAGCGTTTCTGAAGCATGCGGTTCTGCATGGGACGACGGTCATCAACAATCCTTTCTGGTGGTCGGCCGACGACAAGTTTTTCAACTATTCGCTGGCCGCAAAACTGGGTGTTGCGGCGCCGCCGACGGTGATTCTGCCGCACAAGCACTATCCCGCCGGCACGACGGACCGCTCGATGCGGAACCTGCAGTTTCCGCTGGACTGGGACGGGGTGTTTTCGTATATCGGATTTCCTGCTTTCCTGAAGCCGGTGAACGGCGGCGGCTGGCGCGACGTATACCACGTGCATTCGAGCGATGAGTTCTTCAGGGCATACGACCAGAGCCGCGATCTGTGCATGATGCTGCAGAAAGCGGTCAACTTCAATGAGTACTTCCGCTGCTACGTGGTCGGGCAAGAGAAGGTGCGCATCATGTATTACGATCCGCGGCGTCCCCACGCGGAGCGGTATGTGCGGGACGCGCAGCCAGCGAGCAGGAAACTGCTCGACCGGGTCGAGCAGGACGCGCTGAAACTGTGCCGCGCGCTGGGCTATGACCTGAACACGGTGGAGTTTGCGGTGGAGAACGGGGTTCCCTACGCCATTGACTTTATGAATCCCGCGCCGGACGCCGATTTGCATTCGGTGGGCAAGGAGAACTTCGAGTGGATTGTCGATGCCGTGGCCGATCTGGCCATAAAAAAGATCAGAACGGCCAGGCCGCAGGTGCCGGAGTTCCACTGGAGCGCGTATTTGAGCGGCGGCGCGCAATCTTCGCCGCAGGCCGAGCCAAAAGCCGCTCAGGAGCACGCAGGGAAGAGGGCTGGGTCCGGCAAACCATCTGCGAAGAAAGGCAAACCCGCGAAAGTTATTGCGTCCGCGGGCGGTCCCGTCATACAACGGTAAGCACCTATGCGGCCTTCGTTCACGCTCGGCATCGAAGAGGAGTACCAGACCGTCGATCCGGTGACCCGCGATCTGCGGTCGCACATTGCCACGGAAATGCTGGCGCAGGGGCGCAGGCGACTGGAAGAACGCGTGAAGGCCGAGATGCACCAGTCGGTGATCGAGGTCGGCACCAGCGTTTGCCGGAACATCGGCGAAGCGCGCAAGGACATTTACGGGCTGCGCCGCGAGATGATCAAACTGGCCGGCGAGCACGGTCTGGTGCTGGTGGCCGGCGCGACGCATCCTTTTGCCGACTGGCGGACGCAGGAGATTTACCCCGATCCGCGCTACCACCAGGTGGTGAAGGACCTGCAGCTGGTGGCGCGTTCGAACCTGATCTTCGGCCTCCATGTTCACGTGGGGGTGGAGGACCGCGAAGCCGCGATCCGCATCATGAATGCGATGCGGTATTTCCTGCCGCATATCATGGCGCTGGCGACCAACTCACCTTTCTGGCTGGGACTAAACACCGGTTACAAGGGCTATCGCGCCAAAGTATTCGAGAATTTCCCGCGCACCGGGATTCCCGACGCGTTTTCGAGTTACTCGGAGTTCGAAAATTACGTCGCGCTGCTGGTGAAGACCAACTGCATCGATAACGCCAAGAAAATCTGGTGGGATATCCGGCCGCATCCGTTTTTCAACACGGTCGAAGTGCGGGCTTGCGATATCCCGCTGCGCGCCGAGGAAACCGTGGCCATTGCCGCGCTCATCCAGGCGACCGCGGCTTATCTTTATCGGCTGCACGCGGCCAATCAGGACTATCGGCAGTACGCTCGGCCGCTGCTGATGGAGAACAAATTCCGCGCGGTGCGCTACGGTCTGGACGGCAAGCTGATCGATTTCGGCAAGCAGCAGGAAGTTCCGGTTCGCGAGCTGATGGAGGAGTATCTTGCGCTGATCGATCCCGAGGTTGAGGAGCTGGGCAGCCGCGACGCCATCGAATATATACGGACGATTCTGGAAATGGGCACAGGCGCAGACCGGCAACTGCGCAAGTTCGAAGAAACCGGCGACCTGAAGGCCGTGGTGGATTACATGGCGGAGGAAACGAAGGCCGGTTTGTTCGAGCCGATGGCGGAAGCGTCTGTGGCGTGAGCCGGATGGTCCGCAGTGCTGGATTCGATATTTCTGCCCGATCGATGTTTCGGATAGGCTGACAGGATGACCTCTTCCTCCCTGCTTTCTTCCAATTCCTCGGCACGCGAGAGGCTGCTGGAGCTGAAGTTTCCGGCAGAGTTCACGCCGGGCGCGCAGGCGGCGATCGGCACCTGTCTGCGCGTAGAGCCCGAGGAGAAAGTGACGCTGATCTGCGATCGCGCCACGGCGCCGATTGCGGCATCGCTCGGGCGTGAGCTGGCGGCCAACGGATGCCGGTGGAACGCATTCGTGCTCGAGGAGATTGCGCTGCGGCCTGTGACCGACATGCCGGGGGAGATTCTGGCCGATATGGAAACGTCGGACGTGAGCCTGTTTGCCGTGCAGGTGCAACGCAATGAGCTGCGCTCGCGGATGCAGATGACCGAGGTGGTGAATCGCCGGCGCATGCGGCACGCGCACATGGTGAACATCACACCGCAGATCATGTGCGAAGGCATGCGGGCCGATTATGACCGCGTCGATCGGCTGTCGCAAAAAGTGCTGGAAAAGGCGCGGCGCGCGCGGTTGATTCGTGCGACCACGGCCGCCGGCACCGACATTCGGGCGGAAATGAATCCCGAATACAACTGGCTGAAGACTTCGGGCATTATTTCGCGCGATAAGTGGGGCAATTTGCCGGGCGGCGAAATTTTCACGACGCCGGGCGAAGTGAACGGCGTTTTCGTCGTGGATGGCGTCGTGGGCGATTATCTTTGCGCGCAGTTTGGATTGCTGGAAGCGACTCCTTTGACGATTGAGATCAAGGGCAATCGGATTGCCGCGTGCAGCTCGGACAACCAGCAGCTGCGGGACGAGTTTGAGGCGTACACGCACACCGATGAGAACTCGGATCGGGTGGGCGAGTTTGCCATTGGGACGAACATCGGCGTGGAGCGCGTGATTGGCAACATTCTCCAGGACGAAAAATTTCCCGGCATTCACATCGCGTTCGGCAATCCGTATGGCGAGCACACCGGAGCGCCGTGGCGTTCCTCCACGCATATCGACGTGGTTGGACTCAAGTTCAACATCTGGATTGAAGATGAGCCGATCATGCGTGAAGGGAAGTTTCTGCTTGAGCCATAATGCTTCACCACAGAGGGCACAGAGCCGGGCATAGAGAGAACGGATTAAATTAATTCGTCCTGAACCCTGGCCGGGCGGAGAGCATCGAAAGACCATGGCGACAACTGCTTCTGCGACAACCGGCGCGTCAGCGAAATTTGCCACGCGCACGCTGGGCAACTCCAACCTGCATCTGACGCCGATTGGTTATGGCGCATGGGCCATCGGCGGCGGCAACTGGGAATTTGCCTGGGGTGCATCGGACGACAACGAATCGATTGCGGCGATCGAGCGGGCGCTGGACAGCGGCATCAACTGGATCGACACAGCGGCCATTTACGGGCTCGGCCACTCGGAAGAAGTGGTGGGCAAGGCTCTGAAGCATCGCGCGCAGAAGCCGCTGGTGTTCACCAAGTGCTCCATGCGCTGGGATGCGAATCGGCAAATTCATCGGAGTCTCAAGGCCAAATCGATCGAGGAGGAAGTGGAAGCTTCGCTGCGGCGGCTGGGCGTCGATGCGATTGACCTATACCAGATCCACTGGCCCAACCCCGAAGACGAAATCGAGGAAGGCTGGGAGACGCTGGCGAAGTTTCAGGAGCAGGGCAAGGTGCGCTACATCGGCGTGTCGAATTTTAATGTGGCGCAGATGAAACGGATCCAGAGGATTGCTCCCATTACTTCGTTGCAGCCTCCGTATTCGCTGCTGCGGCGCGATATTGAGAAGGAGATCCTTCCTTTCTGCCAGGAAAACCACATTGGCGTGATCAACTATTCGCCGATGGTTTCCGGATTACTGACCGGCAAGATGACAGCGGAGCGCGTGCGCAATCTGCCGGACGACGACTGGCGCAGGCGGAGCCCGAATTTCCAGCCGCCGAAACTGGAGCGCAACCTGGCGCTCGCCGAAGTGCTGCGCGAGATCGGCAGGCAGCACGGCGTCGAGCCGGGGGTGGTGGCGATTGCGTGGACGCTGCGCAATCCGGCGATTACCGCGGCGATTGTGGGAGCGCGTCGGCCGGATCAGGTGTACGGCGTGGTTCCGGCGGCGACGTTCCGGCTGAGCGACGGCGAGGCGCAGCGGATTGAGAAGTGGCTGGCCGAGCATCCGTGAGGGGGGAGCTGGGAGCTGGAAGCTGGAAGCGAGTAGCCAGCAGGAAGCTGGAAGCCGGTAGCTGGAAGCGAGTATTGCGGCTTTTTGTGGAGATTTCATGGTGCGGAGATGACTGCGGTGTGCAACGTAATCGAGATGGAGTGTTCACAGTCATCATGCGCGTTACCAAGAGGCCAGGCGAAAGTGTCGAATGGGGAAGTGACGGGTGCGACGCGGTCGAGAAAGATAGAGATAACTGGAAAGGCAGGTCGATGGCGCACCCAGGACTGTATCGCTATCCGTTCGACAAAGAGGGAGAACCGGTCCTCACGTTTGTGGAGGCGATAACAGCAGCACGGAATCTGGAAACGCAGCTAAACGGGCTGATGAAGAAGTGGACGTTTCCGGAGCTTTCGCTGAAAATCGTCGAGCACCGCACCGGGTACGTGAAGTATGAGGTTCGCCGACAGGGAGAATTTGTCGGGATTGCAACGGTAATGCCGTTTTCGATGGACGCGGAAAGGCGCGAGCCCCTATCGGCGGTCGAGGGCGAAGGGGACGAGGAGAAAAACGGGACGGAGTGAGGGCGAGGCGGACGCGGAACTCCGATCCAAGAGTGCGGTGAGCCCGGAGCCGGGTGGGTTGGGATGCAGAAAAAGGGAAAGCCGGACCCGATCAGGTCCGGCTTTTCGTTTGGTGGGCCGGTTGTTTTACGGCTGCGCGGCGATCTCGACGGGACGCGAGTCGGCTTCGGCTGCGTTCTTATGCAGCTGGTGGTGGAGGCAGTAGAGGGCGAGCTCGAGGCGATCGGAAACGCCCAGCTTGTCGTAGATCTTGCGCAGATAGTTTTTGACGACCTGCTCGGTGGTCCCGAGCTGGTAGGCGATTTCCTTATTGCGCTTGCCCTGGGTGATGCCGGCGATGATGAGCATCTCCTTCTGGTTGAGGCGGGGCTGATTGCGCGGGTTATTCATGTTGCCGGCCTGGGAGCGATAGGCTTCGATGACCCAGGTGACGGACTGATTGTCGATCCAGGTTTCGCCGGCGGCGATTTTGCGGACGCACTTGACGAGCAGATCGGGCGAGATGGAACGGGGAATGATGCCGCGGACGCCGCGACGGTAGAGGTCGACGGTGTGAGACTCATCGGTGGAGGCGGCCTGGACGATGATTTTGAGATCGGGGGCGAGGCGGACGACGGCGGGAACCGCGTTGGCGGTGCCGGTGATCATGGCTCCTTCGAGAAGGAGGACATCGGCGGGAACCCGCTGGACGGTGTCCTGCAGGCCCTGGAGGTTATCGGCCTCAGCGACCACGGCGACGCCGGAGTCGGGCCCGAAGACCTTGCGCATACCGACGCGATAGATGGCCTGCGAATCAGCGAGGATGACACGAACCTCAGGCCCGGGCTGTACCGTCTGAGGAGCTACGCCACTACCGTTAGGGTTGCCGTTACCGTTGCTGTGCGTCATAGGGAAGTCCGACTACTGGAACCTGTACTCGTCGATTACAGCGGCGGCGAAGGGCTGACCATCATTCCAATAAGAACGGACAATTCTTCCAGAGCAGTGCACCGCCGCAGTCACAGAGAACTCCAGCGTGCCCGCCGGAATCTCCACAAGAAATTCAATGTGCGACCCTTCCCGAAGAGGCTCCCGCAGGCTGAAGAGAACGCCGCTGGCGGAAAAATCTTCGGTGAGCGCTTCATAGTCCCGGCCATCGGCGAGAACGGTTACCCGCAGTTGCAGGGGGTAGCGAACGGCGCCTCGGCAGGCTGGCCAGTCACGGGTTCCGGGAGTGGAGCAAACAGCGAATTCCATAGAGGGGTGAGTTTTTTTATCAATCCCTACAGTACCCGCAAACCGTGGCGCTAGCCAATTACCAAAGTTTACATCTTCGTCCCAAGTTGTAAACGACTAAAAGGGGGTAGGCAATGACCAAAAGGGGGCAGGATGGGGCACCGGCTGTGGGAATCGCGAGAATCTGTGGATATCCCGGGGTAAATTACTATGGAGTAACCATTTAGGCCGGGAAGAAGGCTGCGGAGGCACCCACCCAGGACTGACCTCGGTTATGGTCAACACCCATCATCTGGCCGCGGCCGAGGCGGACGAGGGCGATGAGGGGGGTCAACTGGCCGTGATCGGGCCATACATAAAGGATACGAATTTCAGCCTGGGTGGGACCAAACGGGGTGTCAATAACGGGTACGAAGGTGACCTGGTTTTGGAGCAGAAAGTTGGGTCGCCGGGAGGGGGGAATGGCGGCGAGCTGGTCGTGAGTGGGGGCGAACTGAATGCCCTGGCCGGCAAAGGAGAAGAGGGGTTTGAGGATGAGGCGGTCGAGGCCGGCGTGGAGGCGGTCGCGGGCGGCCGGGTTGTGGAACCAGTCGTCGAGGAAGACGGCGGGTGGGACGGCGGGATGGTGGAGGAAGGGGATGGAAAACTTGCTGACGTGAAAGTACCAGTTGGGATGGCTGGCCCATTCGAGGTCGAAGGGCTCGCGGTAGTCGAACTGGAGGGGGACTTGTTTGCGGAGGAGCTCGTCGACGATGGCGCGGTTATAAATGCGGCGGATGGGGATGAGGCGGCGGCCATCGCGATAGGCGAGGCGGCGGAGCTGGCTGGGTGAGTTGGGGCCGGGGTCGATGGGTTCCAGATGGGCGATGTCGACGATGCGAATGCCGAGGCGATCGGCGGTGATGTGGAAATCGGGGAGGGTTTTCTGGTTTGGGGGATCGACGTCGATGAGGACGACGGTTTCAGGATTGTGGCCGGCGACGATGGTGCGAGAGAGGAGCTTCCAGTACTGGGGTTCGTCGATGCCGCCAAGGAGGTAGCGGAGCGAGGGATCGAGGGAGAAAGCGGAGCGCCAGGCTTCACTGACGGCAAACTGAAATCCGAAGACGGAAGGGAAGGCCTGCATCTCGACGAGCTGCGGGGCGAGGGAGCCGCTGGAATCGCGGACGAGCCCGAAGTCGGCGGTGAGGAAGTGGGGATGGGGAGTTTGCGCGGCGGCGCGCCAGGGTTCGGGGATGGCGTCGAGGGAGCGCGCGAGGTAGGCGGGATCGTTGACGAGCTGGAGGGTGAGGTCGGCGCCGATGCGGGCCATTTCGTCGAGCAGAGATTGCGGGAAGAAGCAGGGGGTTTCCGCGATGGGAAACGCGACGTGGGTGCGCGCGATGGCGTCCAGGGAGTGGAGCATGGCGCGGAAGGCTTCCGGGCGGAAACGGGTGTTGAAGTCGCGGCGGAGGGCGGGAATCACAGATGAGGGTAGCGCCGAGGGCGGAGCGGGAGCAATGCCAATGCGAGGCGCGGATTTTCACGTGGGGGCGGGGCCGACGAAGCTGCCGCGGCGAACCCTGGGCTGCATGTGGTGGGCGCGGGCGAGGACCGGTTCGGGCATCCGCACACGCTGGGGTTCAGCACGCTGCTGTTTAAGGTGGGGACGAGCGATGCGGGCGGGAATCTGTTTGTGATCGAGCACAGGAATCTGATGGCGGGAGGGGGACCGGCGCTGCATCGGCACTGGAGCCAGGACGAATGGTTCTACGTGATGGGAGGGGAAGTGGCGTTTGAGGTGGGCGAGCGGAAGGTGACGCTGCATGCGGGGGAATCGGTGCTGGGCCCGCGGCAGATTCCGCACACATTTGGGGCGGTGGGGGCGACGCCGGCGCACATGCTGATCGCTTTTTCTCCCGCGGGAAAGATGGAGGCGTACCTCCAGGATGCGGCGCATCCGCATCCCGGGGTGAGCGATGCGGAATTCTTCCGGCGCTACGAGATGGACTACCTGGGGCCTTCGCCATTCTGGAAGTCATAGCGTCAGCGGTACGGCGCCGCCGCGAGGGGCGGCGACACCAGGGGATGCGATTGCGGGCGCGGCTCTATACGGCGGGAGAGTGCAGCTGCTCGCCAACGGGCGAGAGCCGTTGCGCGGGCCAGCGGCGGGCCTGCGCGATGGAGACGATGTGCACGATGAGGAGCAGCGGGACGCCAAAGGTGGGGATCATGCTTAAGGGAAGCACGGTCATGGCGCTGGTGGGGATGCCGTGCGGATCGATGACGCTGGCCAGCGTGCCGAGCGCGACCGCGTTGACCAGATCGGCGATGCCGAGGACTTGCCAGACGAGAAAGCTTCCGCGATGGGCAGGAGTTGCGAGCAAGAGGGCGACGAAGGGGGCAGTGAGGGCGATGAAGATGTCGCCAAAGCCTGCCGGCCAGGCGAACAGGGGGGGCAGAAGGCCATAGGCGCCGAGGACCACGAAGACGAACCCGGCGATTCTCCAGCACTGCACCAGGGTGAGGAGGCGCGGATCGGTTGACAGGGTGAACTGGCGGAAGCCTGGCGATGCGGCAAACCACACGAGAAACGCAACGATGGGGAGGGATACGGCGAGACCAACCGCGATGGGCGGCTGGTTGGGGCCGTTGCGGTAGAGGTGAAGGGCGGAGGCGGCGAGAGAGAAGACGAACCAGGCAGCGACGAGCCCGATAGTCAGCTTGGCGTACTTAGTCATGGGGTGCTCCTTGTGCTGTGACCGCGGAGGTCACCTGGTTGGTGAGGCGGAGAAGGGCGTCCCAGCGCCGGGGTCCGAGCTTGCGACGCAGCTGGGTTTGGACTTTTTCCCAATGGGGAAGCGCACGGTTGAGCTGGCGTTTTCCGGCCGGAGAGAGGCGCAGCCGGCGTTGGCGGCGGTCTCCGCCGCGGAGTTTGGCGATCCAGCCGTGGCGGGTCATGATGGCGAGGGTGCGGGTGAGGGTAGTGCTGTCGATGGCGAGGATCTGCGCCAGCCGGCCCTGGGAGACTTCTCCGGCGAGAGAGAGCGCCTGGAGGATAGTGAACTGGGTGGCGCGCAGGCCGGTGGGGCGCAGCGCCTCCTCATAGAGCTGGGTGAGGGCGCGCGACGAGCGGCGAAAGCTGGCGCACATGCAGTCCAGAGGCGGGATGGTGGATTTGTTCATGGCGAATAGATGCATATACAGATAATGGGGGATTCAGAAAAACCCGGACGGCCGGCGGAGGGGTGTGGGCGAGCAGGGCGACATCGGAGGCAGAGCCTTTTCCCGAAATGGGACCCCGTTGGGTACTTTGGAGCGGGAACAGGGTGATTTGTCTGGACGTTCGGGGGGCAGGAGGGGTTACGCTTCTTGCTGTGTGGTGAACCTGGCTGCGGAGCAGAGCGCGGTTTGCGGACATTTTTGAGAAAGGTTGGAGGAGCTGGGTCCAGCCGCCTGCGTTCCGAGCGGTAATTTCGTCCCAGGCAGGCGGGTGGTGGTTGTGCCCTGCTCAAATCGCGGACAGTTTCCGCAAACGTGGCGCCTGCCTTCAAAGCAGTACTTTCGTCACAGGCAGGCAAGCGGCGGCCGGTCTCTGCTTAATCGTTTTAGCCATGCGCTGCTCCATCGTTTTATAATGCGCAACAGAATTAACGCCGTGGGGCGAAGAATCTGTGAGCCGTCTTAATTTTTCTTTCCTTTTTTGTAACCCGGGGCGGACGAAACGGACGGGACATTTTTCCGAGGGATGCGCAGGGGACCCTGGGACTGACAGGCAGGAACGCAGGGGCTGTCGGTTGAGGGTGGCGCCCGGGGTTCTGCTTGCAGCCTGGCTGATGACTGGGGCCGCGGGGGCGCAGCAGCCGGCGACGAACGCGATGTGGAGTGGGGTGGTGCGCGACGCATCGGGCCAGCCGATCGCAGGCGCGGTGGTCGAGGTGTCGGGTGAGGGGGCAGCGCGCACGGCGGTGACGGGCGCGGAGGGCGGATTCAGTTTCGAGAATTTGACGGCGGGGAAGCATCGGGTCGCGGTGCGGGTGCCGGGGCGCGCAGCGACGGCTGCCGTGGCAGTGGAGACGCCGGCGGGTTCTGTGACGCTGACGGTTACGAATGAAAACACGGTGTCGGTGGCGGTGGTTCCGGCGGTGCTGGGCGGGAATGGGGCCGCGACAGCGCCGGCGGCGACGGGGGGCGAGAAGCTGTCGAGCGAGGCGGTGAGTTCGCTGCCGCTGAACGGGCGCGACTTCAGCACGCTGTTGCTGCTGGCGGCGGGCACCATGACCGATGCCAACGGGGCGACGAACTTCACGCAGCAGTTTGCGATTGACGGGCAGAGGGGCGTGGAGGCGGTGTTCGCGATGGATGGGGCGGACGTCAGCGATCCGGAGATGGGCGGCGCGGCGTTTCCCAATTTCAATGTGGATGCGATCGAGGAGGTGCAGTCGAGCTCGGGATGGCTGCCGGCGGAGATTGGGCGGGGTGCGGCGGGGTTCACGAACATCGTGACGCGTTCGGGGAAGGCCGGGTTTCACGGATCGTTTTTCGAGTTTTTGCGGAACTCGGCGCTGGATGCGAGGAATTATTTCGATTACCCGTCGATTGTGGAGCCGGGGCGGATTCCGCCCTTCAAGCGGAATGAATTTGGATTCACGAATGGCGGGCCGGTGGTGCTGCCGCATATCTATGATGGGCGCGGGAAGACGTTTTACTTTGGGCAGTACCAGGGATTCCGGCAGGTGCTGGGAACGACGCAGGTGCTGCCGATGCCGACTGCGGCCGAGCGCTCGGGGCAGGACGTGGTGACGTACCCCGACGGGAGCACGGACACGCTGACGGTTCCGGTGAACGCGCAGATTGCGGCGGTGCTGGCGCGGTATCCGATGCCGAACAATCCGACGGGAGCGTATGCGGCGCGAACGTACTCGGCGCCGTCGAACGTGGTGACGAATGCGGATCAGTTTTCCATTCGCATCGATCAGAAGCTGGGTGCGAAGGGGCAGTTCTTGGGGCGCGTCGTCTACGACAACCTGACGGGTCCGACGACGAATCCGGATCAGACGACGATCGATCCGAGTTTTGGCATCCAGTATGTGGACCGGCAGCGGAATGTGGCGTTCACGTATACGCGGACGGAGTCGCCGGTTTTTTTGTGGTCGTCGTCGCTGAGCATCACACGCACGACGCCGTCGTTTCCGACGCCGAACCACACGGATCCGGCGCTGAAGTTTACCGATGGGCTGTACGAGGGGTACGACACCGCGGCGGGCTCGGTGATGTCGGCGTTTGGGAATCTGTTTCAGGGGCAGCAGAACTTCGCGTGGACAAGGGCACGGCACACGGTGAAGGCCGGAGTGGAGGCACGGCTGAATCGCGATACGACGTATTTCGGAATCAGTCCGAACGGCGAATATGATTTTGGCGGCGGGACGGTGTATTCGCCGGTGTTCATTGCCTCCGCGAGCGGGACGCACAATGTGGACCCGGGGGATCCGCTGCCGAACACGCTTGCCAGCCTTCTTCTCGGCTATCCGTACGACTACACCCGCGCCGTCGCACCTGCGTATTTTTCGAACGGGCCGCATATTGGTCCCGCTGCCATCAATCGCAACGACGTCAACGTCTACGCGCAGGATACGTGGAAGATCAACGACAAACTGGCGCTCGATTACGGGTTGCGCTACGAGGTCTACTCGCCGATCAGCGAGCGCGCTCACCGCACCGCGGGGTTTATTGATGTGACTCCGCCTCCGGGCCAGACACAGCAATATGTCATCAACCCGCAGCCTGGTTATCGCTCGGGATGGAACGGCTGGGGGCCGCGGGTGCAGCTGACCTGGAATGGGCCGGAGCACATGCTGTACCACGCCGGGGGCGCCATCACCGTGATTCCGCCCAACATCTGGCAGGACAATTTCCTCACCGGGTCAACGCCCTACGCCACCTATCCGCGGGTCAACGCGGCGAAGAACGCCGAGATTCCCTACGGATTTCAGATCACCCCCGAGGAGGTGCCGGCTGCCTATACGCCTTCCGGCCAAAACATCTTCGCCACGTGGCCTCTGAAAAAGATGCCCTCCAACACGGTGATGGACTTGAACCGCTACCAGAACGACCTGGCCGCGCTGGCGCCGGGCCACCAGCTTTCCCTCATCACCCTCAATGCCATCGACCGTGACTTCGGCGATGGCTTCCTGCAGACCTGGACGCTCGGCCTTGAGCGCACGATTTTTGGGCTGACGGCGGATGCGGGCTACATCGGGACGGCAAGCTTCCGGTTGCCGCGGAGCTCGTTTCCGAACGGATATGCGGGGGCAGGGCCGGGATTTGCGCCGTACACGCAGTTTGACAGCGCGGGCGCCGTGACAGGAGGGTTCGGGTTCGAGAGCGTGGTTACGGACACTTCGCACTCGTCGTACAACGCGCTGCAGACATCGCTGGCGGGGACGGTGAAGCATGGCGGGCCGGGATTGCAGGCGGGATACACGTGGTCGAAGTCGCTGGACGATGTGAGCGCGGTGATTGGCGGAACGGGTGCGACGGGGGCGGTGGCGCTGCCGCTGCCGCAGGATCCGTTCAATACGCATCCGGAGAAGGGGCCGTCGAATTTCGATGTGGGGCATGCGTTTTCAGTGAGCGCGGCGCAGGATCTGCATCTGGAGGAGCTGGGGCTGACGGGACCGCGGGCGCGGAAGTACGCGGCCGGATGGGAGGTGCTGAGCATCTCGACGATCACCAGCGGATCGCCGTTCACGGTGTACTCGGGAATTCAGCAGACGGGTGCGGGGAACTCTGGGGCGGACCGGCCGGACCAGATTGGGACGCCGCATTTGTCGACGGCGGAGAGCGCGACGCGGCCACGGGAAGACTATTTCGGTGAGGGAGCGAACAATGCTTCGTTCTTCTTTATTCCTGTTCATGTGGCGGGCGGGACGGGGCCGAATGACGGGCGGTTTGGGACGCTGGGGCGGAACACGTTTTTTGGGCCTGCGTACTACGACTTCGACTATGCGGTGATCAAGGACACGCCGTTTGGGCATCGGCAGAGCGGGGTGGAGCGCGGGGACGTGCAGTTTCGCGGGGAGTTTTTCAACCTGTACAACATTGTGAACATGGGATTGCCGGCGAACACGATCGAGGGATCGGGATTCGGGGAGATCAGCAAGACGGCGGGGACGTCGCGGCAGATTCAGTTTTCACTGAAGCTGATTTATTAGAGGGACTGGCCGTCCGGGCGCAGGGCCCGTCAAGTGGGAAAAATGGGAAAGGGCGGGTGCACCTACGGGCGCTCGCCCCTTGTTGCGGCCAGCCAGCGGGGGTCAGCGATTAGCCTTCAGCCACTCGATAGCGGTTTTGACGTCGGGAACGTCGACCATTTTGATTCCGTGGGGACCGAGAAGGGCGGTATACCGGCCGATGGCCAGGTTGGTGATGGTGGAAGACGATTTGACGGTGATGAAGTACTTGATGCCGATGGAGGCGAAGATCTTGAAGACCTCAGAGGCGATCAGGTTCTGCACATCCTGGGGAAAGGCGCCTTTGGCTTTGGCGGCGTCCATGACCCAGGCGCGGCCTCCGTGGAGTTTGGCGTTGGCAACGCCTTTTTGCAGGATGGCTTCGCGAAACTGATCGAGCGTAATCGCGTAACTGGTCCAGGTATCGATGGTCGCCTTGACCTGATCGTTCCAGTCGACGACGAGGATTCCGGGGATTTGGTGCACTACCATGGTTGCCTCCAGATGCCGGCCGCGGCCACGCGGGCGTCGAGCCGGCGATACAGAATTCCGCCCAGGGCGGATGGTTCTCTCATCGGCGGTTGGGACGAGGACTTTAGACAGGAGCAAGCGGTCAGCAGAGAGACGGTCAGCAAAAAGACTGTCAGCAAAGAGACGGTCAGCGAAGAGACGGTCAGCGAAAAACGATTGGCGGAAAGACTGAATTCCCTCGTAAGGTTATATAGTGGCCGCAGGAAATGGGCTCGGCAGAAAATGGATGGAGGACCGGTCGATGGCATTCCTTCGCGATCTGAAGATTGCGATTCGTTCTCTGGCGCGGGTGCGCGCGCTGTGGATCACGGTGGCCCTGACGCTGGCCCTGGGGATCGGCGCGAATGCAGCCATTTTCAGCGTGGTGCGAACGGTGCTGCTGCGGCCGCTGGCCAATCGCGACGAGGACCGGCTGCTGTATGTGCGGGAAAGCGCGCCGGGCATTCACGTCGAGAACACGACGTTTTCCATTCCTGAGATTGACGACCTCGGGAAGGATCTGAAGACGGTCCAGTCGCTGGGGACATTTTCGGAGATCGACTTCACGCTGCAGGGGCTGGGGACGCCGCGCGAGATTCCAGCGGGCGTGGTGGACGGAAATTATTTCAACGTGATGGGGCTGCGTCCGGTGCTGGGACGGCTGCTGGGTCCCGGGGATGACGGGCCGAACGCGGCGGGCGCGATTGTGCTGACGTACAAGTTCTGGAAGACGTCGCTGCACTCGGATCCCACGGTGCTGGGCAAGACGGTGCGGCTGGACAGCTTCAGCGGGTCGCGGACGGCGAAGATCATTGGGGTTCTGGAGCCGTCGATCCCGTATCCGGTGTCGACGGAGATTATCGCGAACGTGGTGACGAGCCCGCATCATTTGTCGGCGACGATGGTGACGGGGCGCGAGCATCGGATGACGGAGGTGTTCGCGCGGCTGGTTCCGGGAGCGACTCTGGAGGCGGCGCGAGCGGAGCTGGGGGCGCGCTACGCAGCGATTGTGGCCGCGCACCCGGAGGTGTACAAGCCGGACGATCATTTTCAGATCAGCGTGAAGCGGATGCACGACCAGATCAATGCGCGCGCGAATACGGTTCTGTGGGTGCTGTTCGGGGCGGCGGGGCTGCTGTTCGTGATTGCGTGTTCGAACGTGGCGAATCTGGTGCTGGCGCGCACGCTGCGGCGCGAAACGGAGCTCTCGGTACGGTCGGCGCTGGGAGCCGGGACCGCGGCGCTGCGGCGGTCGCTGCTGGCGGAAAGCCTGGTGCTGTGTGTGAGCGGGGTGCTGGCGGCGCTGCTGCTGGCGTGGCCGATGGTGGCGGTGCTGGGGCGGTATGCGGCGCGTTTTTCGGTGCGCGCCGACGGGCTGACGCTGGATTCGAGCCTGGTGTGGTTTGGCATTGCGCTGGCACTGGTGGCAGCGGTTTTTCTGGCGTATATTCCACGGCTGCCCTCGACCAAGGCATCACCGGCGGTGGGGTTAACCAGCGGCGGAACCCGCGTGACCAGCGGAAGCAGCCGGCGGCTCCACATTTTCGCGATAACGCAGATCACCGCATCGTTTTTGCTGCTGGCGGGAGCGGGCGTGCTGATGAGGACACTCTATGTGCTGGAGCATACGCGGCCGCCGTTCGATACATCGCGGGTTCTGGCAGTGAATTTGCCGGTGGTGTCGTATGGGCGGACCGACCAGCAGGTGCGGGATTTCTATCGTGAGGTGAATCGGCGAGTGGCGGAGCTGCCGGGCGTGAAGCAGGTGTCTTCGGGCTTCAGCGTTCCGTGGCGCGACTCGCAGGCGCTGAACATCAGCCTCCAGTTCGCGGTGGAGGGCGCGACGCGCAAAAACGGCGATGAGGATTTGCGCGCGAATTTCCGGACTGTTTCGCCGGGATTCTTCGGCACGCTGGGCGTGCCGCTGCTGGAGGGGCGCGACTTCAGGGACACGGACAAGGAAGGCTCCGAGCCGGTGGTGATCATCAGCCAGAGTGTGCAGCGAACGCTGTTCCCGGGGCAGGAAGCGCTGGGGCGGGAACTGCGCTGGACGGACAGCGTGATGAAGTTTATCGGCATCGGCTACCAGCCGCGGCGGATCGTGGGCGTGGTGCCCGATTTCGATGATGAAAACATCCTTCCGCAGCCAGCGATGACGATTTATCAGCCGGTCGACCAGGAGGGCTGGAACGGGCGGCTGTTTGTGCGCACGGCAGGGGATCCGTACCCGCTGGTGCCGGCGATTACAAAGACGGTTCAGAGCATTGCCACGGATCAGCCGGTGGAACGAGCCAGCACGCTCGAGGATATTCGCGCCGAGGTGATGACACCGGACAAGCTGAATGCGGTGGTGTTCGGCGGGTTCGCTGCGGTGGCGCTGCTGATTTCCGTGGTGGGCGTGGCGGGCGTGCTGGCGTTTTCGGTGAGCGGGCGGACGCGGGAATTCGGCATCCGCATGGCGCTGGGCGCGCAGCCGCGGGACATTCTGACGGATGTGCTCAGGGACGGGCTGGCGATTGCCGGCATTGGAGTGGGCGCCGGTTTCGTGCTGGGATACGTCCTGGCGCGCGCCATCGGCGTGTGGGTCGGCCAGGTGCCGCTGCCGGGCGCTCTGATGCTGGTTGGGTCTGCGGCTGTGATTCTGGCCGCGGCGGTGATTGCGTCGGCGGTACCGGCGGCGCGGGCGGCCAGCGTGAACGCAGTGGAGGCGCTGCGGGCGGAGTAAAAGCAGCCGGTAGCCTGTAGCCAGTAGCGTGGAGCCAGCAGCAATAGCGAAAGCCAGCGTTCAGTGATCAGCGATCAGAAAAGCCTGGTTGCGAATCGTTGGGGTTGCGGGGGTCATCCAACGGAGGAATCTGGAGGATGACGCTATGGCCGCATTTTGTGGATGCTGCGGAGCGGAGATTGGCCCGAAAGCCGAGGCGTGCACGGTGTGCGGGATGCCGCGGCACGGGATGATTCGGGCCGAACAGGAACCGGCGCTGGACCTGGGCGCCGATACGGCCCGCGAAAATGCAATCCTCGGTGAGCCCGAGGCGGGATCGTGCGGCTGGCAGTAGAGCGAACGAAGGATGTGGTGCGGCTCAAAGCTGGCGCGCTCGCGGTGCAGAACCCTTCTACAGGGACCAGGGGTAGGACGACCAGCGGGTGATGACTTCTTCGATGAGGGCGGGGGTGACGATCGCCGAAGAAGCGTCGTCGAGGTGGTGTTGCTCGCGGAGGGCGCGGAGATTGTCGCGCTCCTTGCGTTCCTCGTCGGAATAAAAGCGAGCCTTTTCGAATTCGTGGTTGGCAATGCTGTTTTCCAGCCGTTTCTGGATGAAGCGGATCCGTTTTTCCACCTCGGCTACGT
>JASHPM010000132.1 GCA_030038115.1 Acidobacteriaceae bacterium
ATCCGGCAGGCGATCACGCGCGCCATTGCGGATCAGGCGAGGACGATTCGCATCCCGGTGCACATGATCGAAACGATCAACAAGCTGATCCGGACGTCGCGGCAGCTGGTACAGGAGCTGGGGCGCGAACCGACTTCAGAGGAAATTGCGAAGCGGATGGATATTCCTGTGGCGAAGGTGCGCAAAGTGCTGAAGATCGCACAGGAGCCGATTTCGCTGGAGACACCGATCGGCGAGGAAGAGGATTCGCATCTGGGCGACTTTATCGAAGACCGCCAGGCGGTTTCGCCTTCCGATGCGGTGATCAGCGTGAACCTGAAGGAGTACACCTCGCAGGTGCTGCGCACGCTGACGCCGAGGGAAGAGCGCGTGGTGAAGATGCGGTTCGGGCTCGAGGATGGGTCCGAGCACACGCTGGAGGAAGTGGGACAGAGCTTCCAGGTGACGCGCGAGCGCATTCGGCAGATCGAAGCGAAGGCGCTGCGCAAGCTGCGGCATCCTTCGCGGTCGCGCAAGCTGCGGGCTTTCGTGGATACCGTGCACGAATAAAACAGGTATTCGCTATCAGCCGTTAGCTATTCGCTGTTAACTGTTGGAAAGGCCGCTCCGGAGAGGGCGGCCTTTCTATTTTGCCCTGAAACCCTGAGAGGGGCGCCGGAAGAATTCGCAAAAGACTGAAACGTTCTCCGGGTGAGCTTCACTTCCTGTGCAATGAGTGCTGTCTCCTGCTGTGAAACAACGGCGCTCCCTGTCCGGTTCCCCCGCCGCCGACAGCGATTGAAATTCAGGGTGAGGAGCTAAATATGCCAGAAGCGAATGGGTACTATCGTCTCGAGAACAGCTTTCACCAGGCGCCGCCGGGCGCCAAAAAGCTTGGTCCGGCGGATCCGAACGAGGTGCTTCCTGTCACGATCACGGTGCGGCGGCGGCCAGGTTCGCCGTCATTGCCGGATCAGGAGCATTGGGCTTCAACGCCGCCGGGAGAACGGCAGTTTCTCTCCAGCGACGAATTCGAGGAGCGTTACGGAGCAGATCCGGGAGACCTGGAGCTGGTGGCGAGCTTTGTGCGCGAACGTGGGCTCACGCTGGTGGACACAAATCCATCGCAGCGGACGGTCGCGGCGTCGGGCACAGTCGCGAATCTGAGCAAAGCATTCTCAGTGGAGCTGGCGCGGTACGAAACCGACGACATCGTCGAGAAACCGCGGCGGCCCATCCGCGTGGCAGAAAAGGCGCCGGGGAAGCAAAAGAAACAAGGGGAGGCCGAGAAGACAGTGTACGTGGGGTTCGAGGGCTACGTGCACATCCCGGAGCGGCTGGCAAACGTCGTGGAAGGGGTGTTTGGACTGGACCGGCGGCGTTTGGCGCGACGAGCCATTGTTCCATTCCCGACGATCACGCCACTGACACCGCCGCAGGTGGCGAAGCTGTACGATTTTCCGGCAACGCCGCCGCACATGCACAAGGAGACGATCGGGCTGCTGGAGTTCAGCAACCCGATGTTTGGGACGTGCGGATACTATCCAGGCGACGTGACGAGTTTTTTCACGACGCCTCTGGGGATTGGCCCGGGCTACACGGCTCCGGGCCTGACGGACATCGGCGTGAACGGAGCGTCGAACGCTCCGGGCGGGCCGGATGATATTGAGGTGGCGCTGGACATCCAGGTAGCGGGCGCGGCCGCGCAGGGAGCGCACATCAACGTCTACTTCACAACCTGGGACGAAAACGGATGGATTCTGGCGGTGAAGCGGGCGGTTCACCCCAAGCCGGGCGAGCGGCGGCCATCAGTGCTTTCGATCAGCTGGGCGTGGTCGGAGTTCGACACGATCGGGGGCCTGACATGGACCAAGGCGACGATGGATGCGGTGAGCACGACGTTCCAGGAAGCGGCGATGTTCGGCATCACGGTGTTTGCAGCTTCGGGCGATTACGGGTCATCGGCGGGGATCCCAGGCGCCACGGCGCATGTGGCGTATCCGGAATCGGATCCGTGGGTGACGTCGGTGGGAGGGACGACGATCGGCAACGTTTCCGGATCGTCGTTCACGGAAGTGACGTGGGTGGCGTCGGGTGTGGAGTTTGGGACAACGGGTGGAGGAGTAAGCGATGCGTTCCATCTACCGTTCTGGCAGCACCACCACAACATTCCACCGTCAGTGAACCCGGGGCATCACCGGGGCCGGGGCGTACCCGACATCGCCGGCTACGCCAGCGGCTATACGATCGTATACTCCGGAGCGCAGGTCACAGATGTGCAGGGGACCAGCGAGGCAGCGCCGCTCTACGCGGGACTGATCGCGCTGATCAACGGGCATCTGGGGGAACGCGTGGGCTATCTGAATCCGACGCTGTATTCGCACCGGTTGCAACATTGCTTCCGCGATATTGCGGACGGGCGCAACAACTCGGACCTGGGAGCGCCGGGGTACACCTCGGTGCCGGGCTGGGACGCCTGCACGGGGCTGGGGAGCGTGAAAGGGCACGCGCTGCTGAAGGCGCTGGAGCACCACCTTCTGGCGGCTCATGCCGAACACGGCGAGGAGAGCTTCACGGGCAAAGTGGCGGGGCTCGTCTTCGACCGGTTCGGTGAGTTCGAAGG
>JASHPM010000133.1 GCA_030038115.1 Acidobacteriaceae bacterium
ACGGTAAGGCGGCGACGGTGGACGTGACGAATGCACTGCTGGACTGGCTTAAGACGGACGAAACCACGAGGAAGATGATTGTCGACATGCAGAAGTACAACGCCGACCACAAAGACACGGGGCCCGATCCGAAATGAGATGGGGCACCCCCGGCATCATGTCAGAGGTTTGTCGATCGCGGCGCCCCAGATGTCGCCTACGGTGAAGCCCTCCGGGAAGGGATCGTCGGGATCGGTTACGTAATGAGCAAAGCCGGTAATCCACGCAGCACCGCTGAGAGTGGGTACAACCGCGCGATATGCGCCGACCTGGGTTTCGCGGACCAGACAACCGGTGAAGATGGTCCCCAGAATTCCTTCATGCGGAAAGGGCTGGTTGAGACGGAGTTTGCCTTTGGCGTGCAGAACGGCCATGCGGGCGCAGGTGCCGGTGCCGCAGGGTGAGCGGTCGAGGGCGCCTGTCCAGGTGGCGGGGCGGCTCCAGTCCAGCTGGCCGGTGGAGACGACCACGGCGTTTTTGGCGGCTGCGGCGGGGTTGAGGGGCGGTCCGGTGAGTTCGGCGATGGAGATACCGCGAATCGCGGGATTCTCAGGGTGCACGACGGGCAGTTGCTCGCGGGCGGCGGTCTTGATCATTTCGCCGATGCGGGCAATATCGCGGCCTTCGCCGGGAGTGAGGCGCAGACCAAGCGGTTCCGCCTCGGCGATGACGTAGAACATTCCGCCGTACGCGACGTCCACCGTCACAGTTCCGAGATGCGGAACTTCCACCTTCGCGTCGAGGTGCGTGGCAAAGGCGGGGACATTTTCGAAGGTGACGCTCTTCACTTTGCCGCCCTGCACTTCTGCGCGTACCTCGACGAGTCCGGCGGGTGTGTCGAGCAGAAGTGTGGTGGCGGGCTCGCGAGCAGCGACCATGCCGGTCTCGATGAGCGCCGTGACCACGCAGATGGTGTTGGTGCCGGACATGGGAGGGTATTCCACCTGTTCCATGATGACGAAGCCCGCGTGCGCGGCGGGATTGGCCGGCGGCAACAGCAAGTTGCAATTGGCGGCGGGATATCCGCGCGGCTCGCGCAGCATGCGTTTGCGAAGACCGTCGGCATGCTGTTCCAGCCAGGTTTTCTTCTCGAACATGGTGCGACCAGGCACGTCGAGCACGCCGCCGGTAATGACTCGTCCGGGCTCACCGCATGCGTGCAGATCTATGGCGGTAATGAGGTTGGATAAACGCATCGATCTCCAGGTAGAAATCCGAGGGGGATGGCTCAGACTCCTGATTCGGATTCAGCAAGGCGTGAAAGATAGTCCGCGGGGGAAAGAACGGTGACACCGTGGCGGGCGCTTCGGGGAAAGTGCTTCAGATTTCCGGTTATGAGCCAGGCGCCGGCGATTTTGGCCAGAGCGAGGAAGGGCGCATTTTTTGGATCGGGGATGGAATGCGGCCACCGGGGTGGGTCGGGAAGCTCGAGGCTGTCGGCGATCAGGTAGTCGAGCCAGGGAGGCGGGAAGCCGTACTGGTGAAATTTTTCGCGACGCACCACGTCCCTGTATTCCGCTATGACAGTCGTCGAAGTCACAGTTTGCGCGAGGCCGAGCAGCACCTGATCGACAAGGCGCGCGGGTGGACCGGCGATCCCGATGGCTGCGGACACGATGACGTTCGTGTCAAGGACGATGAGCCTCATTTCTTTTTGCGGCGCAGCCGGGCGGTGCGGACGGCATCGATTTCGGCGTCGATTTCTTCGTTCGTGAGTTTGCCGGCGCCCGCTTGTTTGGCAATCGCCCAGCCCTGACGCAGGCTGGCCCTGGCGAGGGCGCGACGCAGTTCGCGGTCCTGGTCGGTAATGTCTCCGAGGACGGGAACGAGGAAGTACTCGGGACCGTTGCGTCCGGCGAGCAGGATCGTTTCCCCGCGGGCGGCGGCGGATTTAACGGCTTTGGAGCCGCGGGTGCGGAATTCGCGCAGGGAAACCAGGCGCATCGGGGACCTCCTGAGGTGATTGTAGCCGTTTTGGCTACGGGAACACTAATGTACCCGGAGGTATGATTTTTGGCCGGGGCAGTCGTCGACGGATTGCTCGATAGGGGTGGAGTACGTTCTCGGCAGAAAAGCAACCGCAGATTCCTCGCTCACCACCCCCGAACGCTTTTCCGTTCGGGGGTGGTGAGCGAGGAATGACAACTCCAAACGCCTCAGTCGAATCAGGAAGGGCGCGCCGAGGTGGGTTGCGTTCGATTGCGACCTACAGCCAGATGGCTTTGTGGCCGGGGCAGTCCTGGGTGGCTTGTTCGACGAGCGTCGCGAGGAGCGGTGTGCCGTAGCGGGCGAGGTAGGCGATGCCGCCGATGGTGCGTTCCTGAGGGTGACGGTCGGGGAAAAGATTGAAGCTGAGCGTGTCGACGTGGCGGCGGATGCTGGCTTCGCGCTGGAGCTGGTAACTGGCGGCGAGGCGGCGGAGGCGGTTCATCTGATAGCGCATTTTTGAGGCGGAGACCTGGGCGGAGCGGAAAAGCTCGGGCGAGAGGGATTCGGTCCAGGCGAGGAGGGCGTCGAGCTCGTCGTCGAGGACGTTGCCGGTCGTGGAGAGGCGGCGCTTGCCTTCGATGGGGATGGAGCGCGCGCCGAGGCGGTGGGCGAGCTCGTCGGGGTGGGAAGAGAGAATGTCGGCGAGGGTGAGATCGTGCTGCTC
>JASHPM010000134.1 GCA_030038115.1 Acidobacteriaceae bacterium
GAGATCCAGAAATGGATTTTGCCGAGGGTTTCGTTCATACGGCGGCCCGTGAGCAGTGGATACCAGTAATAGATGCCCGCGAAGACAGAAAAGACACCGGCCATGGCCATGACAAGGTGGAAATGCGCAACAACGAAAAAGGTGTTGTGCAGATAGGCATCAAGCGCGGGCTGGGCCAGGATGGGCCCGGTGAGTCCGCCGGAGATGAAGAAGGAGAGAAAGCCCAGCGTGAAGAGCATGGGCGTGGTGAGGCGAAGGCGGCCGCGGAAGAGCATGACGAGCCAGGTGAGGACTTCTGCGGAGCTGGGGACAGCGATGGCGATGGTGGTGAGTCCGAAGGCGGTTCCGGCGTAGGGGTTCATGCCGGAGACGAACATGTGATGTCCCCACACGCCAAGACCGAGAACGCCGATGAGGAGAGTGGCGACGACCATCAGCCGGTAGGCGGGGACAGGGCGGCGTGTGAAGTTGGCCAGCAGGGAGGAAGCGAGGCCCATGCCGGGCAGGATGGTGATGTAGACCTCGGGGTGCCCGAAGAACCAGAAGAGATGGAGCCAGAGCATGGGCGATCCGGAGCCATTTCGCTGAGGAATTCCGTTGACGACGGTGCCGGGAGGGAGGAAGAAGCTGGTTCCGATGTGGCGATCGGCGAGGAGCATCGATGCGGCTGCAAAAAGCGCGCTGAACGCGATGACCGTGAGGCCGGAGCTGACGAGCCAGGACCAGACGGTGAGGGGCAGGCGTGTGAACGTCATGCCGGGGCAGCGGCGCGCGAGGATCGTGGCCAGGAAATTGATGGAGGAAACGACGGCGGCAAGACAGAAGAGGGTGATGCTGACAAGCCACAGGTCCATGCCGGTGGCCTGTCCGGGGCCGGCGGCCGGAATGCCGCTGAACGGCGGGTAGCTGGTCCAGCCGGAGATGGGCGCACCCTCGGGAACAAAGAAGGCCGCGAGCAGGACGAGCAGGGAAGCGGCGGTGATCCAGAACGCGGCGGCGTTGAGGCGAGGGAAAGCCATGCGCGATGCGCCGAGCTGGCCGGTGAGAACGAGGTAGGGGAAAGCGCTCTGCGGCACAACAGTGAGGACGAAGAAGACCATCAGGGTGCCGTGCATGGTGACGAGGGCAAGGTAATCCTCGGGACGGATGGCTCCATGGAGGGGCAGGGCCAGATCGGGCCAGGTGCGATGGATGCGCATCAGGAGCGAGAGCAGGGTGCCGGTGATGACGGCAAGGAGGGCGAGGAGCAGATAGTTGACCGCGAGGAAGTGATGGTCGGTGGTGAAGAGGCGGCGTCGCAGGCCCGCGGGTGGGGTGGGGATAGTGGGCGCGGTGGTCATTGAGTCCCGCCTGTTGGGAGAGTTACAGGTGCATTGGCATTGAGGGCCGCGCGCTCACGTCCGGCGAGCCAGCGCTGGTAGTCGCCCGGGGAGACGACGCGAAGGAGGGCCTGCATGCGGTAATGGCCCAGTCCGCAAACCTGGCTGCAGAGGATGGGGTAATCGCCGGGCGTGGCGGGTGTGAACTGGAGATGGCCGAGCATGCCAGGGATGGCGTCCTGCTTGAGGCGCATGCCGGGAATGAAGAAGCCGTGGATCACGTCCTGGGAGCGGAGGGTGAGGTCGACGGGCCGGCCGGCGGGAAGAACGAGGATGGCGGAGACGATGTCGTCGGCGCTGTGCGGGTCGGCTGGATCGAGGCCGAGGGGATTGCCGGTGGGCGCGCTGACGAGGCCGGGGCGAGTGGCGCCGTAGACGCCGTCGGCGCCCGGATAGCGGAAGTACCACACGAACTGGACGCCCGTGACTTCGACCTGGATGGCTTGCGCGGCGGGCGTCTGCTCGCGGCGGGCGGCCCAGAGGCGCTGCGCGGTGATGTCCATGCCGATATAGAGCGCGGTGAGGGCGAGCAGAGTGATGGATTCAACGATGAGCAGCGTGCGCAGACCGGCCGTGCTGGTGGTTGCGGAACTCGCCGGAGGGGCTTTGCGCGCGCGGCGAAACAGGAATGCGGCCGCGATGAGGATGTGCGCGGCGATGACAAGCCAGAAAATAACAGCGAGGTTCCAGCGCAGCAGGTGATCGAGAGCGATGCCGTGGAGCGCGCCGTTGGGTGGGAGGAAGTTCATGGGATCAGCCTGTAGCCGGTAGCGAGTAGCCAGTAGCGCGTGGCCGGTGGCGTGGTGCGGTTTTCTCAGGCTACCAGCTACAGGCTATGGGCTACCGGCTGCGAAGCACCAGGTCGACGAAACGCTTATGGACGCGGCGGTCGCTGGAGAGTTCGGGGTGGAAGGTGGCGGCCATGATATGACCCTGCTCGACCAGCACGGGGAAGCCGTCGCGCTCGGCGAGGACGTGGACGCCGTCGCCCGTCTCCGCGATGCGTGGCGCGCGGATATAGACCATCTCGAGCGGACCGCCGGGAAGCTGCGTGGGGCCGATCTGAATGGCGGAGTCGATCTGGCGGCCGTAGGCGTTGCGCTCCACGGTCGCGTTGAGAACGCCGAGGCTTGCCTGGGGCGGATGCGTGACTTCCTTCGCGAGCAGGATGCAGCCAGCGCAGGTGCCGAAGGTGGGCTTCGAGCGGACGAAGGTTTGGAGAGAGGCGAGGAAGCCGTCGCGCTCCAGAAACTTTAGAAACGTGGTGGACTCGCCACCGGGGATGATGAGGCCGTCGATTTCGTTGAGTTGTTCCGGTTTGCGGATGAGGACGGGCTCGGCGCCGGCCTCGCGCAGGGCCTGGGCGTGGGCGTCGTAGTCGCCCTGAATGGCGAGGACGCCGATCCTGACCGGATGGGCGGGCGCCTTCGGCGTTTTCTCGCCGGCATTCCTCGGTTCAGCAGGTTTTGTCACGCGAAGCGGTACTTTCCTGAAACAAGTGACGGAAATTCGGCGCCGCCTTTGCCCCCATTCGGCTGGCCTGCGGCTCGCTCAGGGCAGGCTGCGCGCGTCCGCCGAAGCGGCCGGCCTACCAGCCGCGGGTTTGCAGCATCTGCGACGGATCCATGGCGGCGACGGCGAGGCCTTTCATCGCGCCGGTGCACTCTTCGCTGCATTCAGCGAGAATCTTCGGATCATCGAAATGCGTGGTGGCGCGCACGATGGCGCGGGCGCGGATGGCGGCTTCTTCAGGCGAGGCGAAATTGTAACTGTCACTCATGAAAATCCCGGAGCCCACGAAAACCGCTTCCGCGCCGAGCTGGCGGACCAGCGCCGCGTCGGCAGGCGTGGCGATTCCACCAGCGGAAAAATTGGGGACGGGCAGCTTGCCGGACTGCGCGACCATGCGGATCAGCTCGTAAGGCGCGGCGAAGTTCTTCGCGGCGGCGTAGAGCTCTTCTTCGCCGAGCACGGTGAGGGACTTCATATCCCTGACGATCTGGCGCATGTGTTTGACGGCGTGAACGACGTCACCGGTGCCGGCTTCGCCCTTGGTGCGGATCATGGCCGCACCTTCGGCGATGCGGCGGAGGGCCTCGCCGAGATCGCGCGCGCCGCAGACGAAGGGCGTGGTGAAGGCATGCTTGTCGACGTGATTGAGTTCGTCGGCGGGGGTGAGGACTTCGGACTCGTCGATGAAGTCGACGCCGATCTGCTGCAGCACCTGGGCCTCGGCGAAGTGGCCGATGCGGCACTTGGCCATCACGGGGATGGAGACCGCCTCCATGATTTCGCGAATCTTTTTGGGCGAGGCCATGCGGGCAACGCCGCCTTCGGCGCGAATCTGCGCGGGGACGCGTTCGAGGGCCATCACGGCGACGGCTCCGGCCTTTTCGGCGATGACGGCCTGCTCGGCGTTGGTGACGTCCATGATGACGCCGCCCTTGAGCATCTCGGCGAGGCCGACCTTGAGGCGCAGCGTAGCCGGCGAGTCGGGGGCGTGGTGGCCATTGCCGCTGTGAACATCTGCCATGGTGAATCTCCCCTCCTTTCCGCTCGGTGTTCGGAGGACCGCGCAAGGCGCGGCGTTGCGCAAAGCGGAAGATGTTGCCTGAAACTCTATTTTAACAAGCTTTGCTGGCTGGCCCGGAGGACGTCGGGCGTCACCGTGACGAACACGGCTTTGGCAGTGGCGAGGGTTTTACCGGAGGCGTCGATGAGATGAGCTTCTGTGTGGTTGGCGCGGCCGTGTGTGTCGATATGACGGGCGGTGAGAGTGAGCGGGACACCGAGGGGGACGGGGTGAAGGTACTGGACCTCGAGATGGCGGGTCATAGCCAGGATGCCGCGAGCGCGGTTGGACTTACTCATGGCTTCGTCGAGGAGGGTGGCGATGATGCCTCCATGGGCATGGCCGGGAGGCCCGGCAAAGCGGCGCGCGAGGCGGAAATGGCAGACCACGTTTTTGTCGGCGTCGACGAAGAACTTGAGGCGGAGCCCGGTGGGGTTCTCGAGCCCGCAACCGAAGCAGTGGTTGAGGGCGCCGTGGGCGAGGGGGGTGAGGGTGGTCTTCTGGCGTTGAGCGGCGTGGGCGCGGGGCATGGTCTGGGATTAATGTAGCGCGGGGACGGCGCGATCAGTCGAACCTTAATTCCTCGATCAAGGGCGGCCTTTGGTCGAAGTCGCTGTAGCGAATCCAGCGAGGCCGGACGACGAAGTACGCAATGCCGGGCCAGGCCATCCGTGCCGGTCCGTCGGTCCAGACAGCGAAATACATCTTCTGATAGCGCTCGAGGTCGGCGCCCTGCGGCTCCACAGCGGTTCCTTCCAGCTGAACGGTTTGCTCTCCAGCCCATCCGATCACGAAGGAGCAGGCTGGACGCGCAATGAGGTTCGGATATTTTCGCGAAGACTTCACCGTGTCGAAAACGATTTCGAGTTCCGGAGTGGGGGCAATGCCAACCAGCGCGGACTGAGGAGTCCCGTCGGCGGCGATGCTGGAGACAACGCCGTAACGGTGTTGCGAGAGGAAGGAGTAGAGAAAGGGCTTATCCATAGGTCTCATTGGCTGGTGGATTTGCTAAATCGTGCCATGTGGCCAGCGGAATCCCCGGCAGCAGCTGGAGCAGGGCTTCATGCTCGCGAGCGCGCGAGGCGCGGAGGCGGGTGCGAATGCGGCCAAGGTGTTCGTCGGCGTAGCCCGGATGGCAAACCAGCTCCCAAACTTCACCCTGGGAGACCGCGGGTGAACCGGCTGGTTGTGCTCGTGTCTGATTTTCGGGTAAAGCCGCGAGCAAACTGCGCAGGGTCGCAGCGACGTCGCTGGCTCCGGTGGCGAGGACGCCGATGGTGCCGCTGGTGGTGGCGAGACCGGCGGCGCGGACAGAGCGCTGGAAGGAGCGGTGCTGGGACTTAAGCGCAAAGACAGCAAAGCGGCGGAGGCGTGACGAGCCTCTGGTCGCGCGGAGGGCCCATGCGGGTTCGAAAGGGTTGCGGATGGCTGGAACGCCACAGGCGCGCGCGGCGTCGAGCAGCGGGCGGAGGATTCCGGAGAAGAGATGCGTGTGCTTGTGCGTGTCGATGTGGGAGACGTGCAGGCCGGCGCGTTGCATGGAGCGAATCTGGGCGCACGCCTCGGCGACGATTTCCGAGGCGCGGATACGAAAGCTGAACAGGTCGCGGACGAAGGGGCCGAGGGTCGGGCGGAAGGATCGGCCGTCGGGGCAGAGCGTGGGGATTTGTTCGGGAGCAAGCGCAGGGGTTCCATCGACAAGGACGATGTGGCAGCCGACCTCGAGGCACGGGTTGGCGCGGGCCAGCGCAACGGCATCATCGAAGAAGGCGCCGGTCGCCATCAGGGTGGCGGAAGAAAGCGCACGCGCGCGGCTGAGCTCGACGATGGAGCGGTTGACGCCGGGGGTGAGGCCGAAATCGTCGGCGTTAACAATGAGGGGGGTCACTGCGCGCTGCCATAGATGGCGGGGTTGAGGGTGGGGTCGTTGTACATCTTGAGCTGGCGGTAGATTTTGAAGCGCCTTGTGCCGGCAAGGACCTCGGCCCAGAGTTTGTCGAGGCAGGCGACGAGGTCGTCGCGCTGTTCGGTAAGGTAAGCCAGGCGCTGGCGGTTGCGCTCCCGATGCCCTTCTGGGGCTTTGGGGCGCGCGATTTCCTCCTCCGTGTGGTAGAGCTTCAACGCGAGGATGGAGAGGCGGTCGATGATGAGCCCGGGGCTCTCGGAATGCAGTTCGGCGCCGGGGTTGGGCAATCCGGAGAAGCGCAGCAATTCGAGGAGCTGGGCGTCGCAGCGCTCGACGAGGTCATTGCGGCGCTGGTTGAGGCGATCGATGGCGCGCTTGACCTCGGCGAGATCGTAATCGGTGGCGCGGGGCGCCCGGGCGCGATCTTCGGTGTGCCACAGGTCGAAGTTGGCGCGATGCTGGGAGAGGACGAGATCGACGAAGGACGGGGCATCCGGGCGGACATTGCCGAGTTCCATGATGGCGTCAGGTTCCCGATGCCAGAGGGCGATGGCGCGGTCGTGCAGGGAGGCGATTTCGAGGGCCGAAAAGTGAAACTCGTCAGACATGGATTGAGGCTATGGTAGAACACCAGAGACCGATGAAAGCGAGCGAGCAGCCCCGGGTTCTGTGCCTGTCGAGCTACGAGAAGGGCCAGGCGTTTATGCGGGAATGCGCGGCGCAGGGGTGCCGCGTGGTCCTGCTGACCGTCGAGAAGCTGCGCGGGGCGGACTGGCCGAGGGAGATCCTGGAGGATTTCGTCACCATGCCGGAGGGTTTGTCCCTGGAACAAGTCACCAATACGGTGACCTATCTGGCGCGGTCAAAAAGATTCGACCGGATCGTGGCGCTCGATGAGTTCGACATGGAGACGGTGGCGCATCTGCGGGAGCACATGGGGATTCCCGGGATGGGTCGGACGCTGACCTCGCATTTTCGCGACAAGCTGACGATGCGGCAGGAGGCGCACAAGGCGGGGGCCTTGGTGCCGGAGTTTGCGCGGGTGCTGGTACACGAGGAACTACGAGAGTGGATGGAGAGGGTGCCGGCTCCGTGGCTGCTGAAGCCGCGCAGCGAGGCCTCGGCGATCGGTATCAGGAAAATGCACAAAGCGGAAGAGGTTTGGCGGACGCTCGAGGAACTTGGCGACCGGCAGAGCTTCTATCTGCTGGAGCGGTTTGTGCCGGGAGACATTTTTCACGTCGACTCCGTGGTCAGCGAGGGCGCGGTGGTATTCAGCAGCGTGAGCGGGTACGGGAAACCGCCCATGCAGGTGATGCATGAGGGCGGCGTGTTCACGACGCGGCTGCTGCCAAGGGGCTCGGGAGCAGCGCGGAGTCTGGTCGAGATCAACGCGAGGCTGATGCCGGCGCTGGGGATGGTGCGCGGCGTAACCCACGCGGAGTTTATTCAGGATCGGGATGGGCTGTACTACTTTCTGGAGGCGGCGGCGCGCGTGGGAGGCGCCTTCATTGCGGATGTGGTGGAGGCGGCAACGGGCGTGAATCTGTGGCGGGAGTGGGCGCGGATTGAAGTGGCCAATTTGCGCGAACAGATGTATCGTGCGCCGGAGCCGCGAGGGCTCTATGCGGGGAGCGTGCTGTGTCTGGCCCGGACTGCGGACCCGGATACGGCGATGTTCACGGCGCCGGAGATTGTGCTGCGCCTGAAGAAGCGTCATCACGCGGGATTGATCGTGCGGTCCGCGGATCCGGAGCGGGTGCGGGCGCTGCTGGAAGAGTACGCGGAGCGATTCGCGCGGGAGTATCTGGCGACGGCGCCGGTACCGACGAAGCCGACGGCGTGAGAGGCAGGGATTAGGGAACAAGGCGCAGCGTTCAGCGAGTTAGCAGGCTAGCGCGTTAGCGAGAGGAGCAGATTTGTCGGAGTCGTTGCAGTTTCCGCATCGGAGATTCAATCCGCTGCTGCGGCAGTGGGTGCTGGTGTCGCCGCACCGGACGGACCGGCCCTGGCAGGGAGAGGTCAACAAGGCGTCGGGATTCTCCGATGTGCACTACGACCCACAGTGCTATTTGTGTCCGGGGAACGCCAGGGCAGGCGGGAAGATCACGCCGAACTACGAAAACGTCTATATTTTCGACAACGATTATGCGGCGCTGTTGCCCGAGTCGCCGGCGCCGGAGCGTGAAGGCGCGCCGGAGCTGTTGCGCGCGGAGCGGGAGCGGGGCCAGTGCCGCGTAGTGTGCTTTCATCCCGACCATAGCCTGACGCTGGCGCGGATGGCGGTCGCGGATATTCGCAAGGTCGTGGATGCGTGGACCGAGGAATACCGCACGCTGGGGGCGGAGCCGGATTTTCGCTACGTCCAGATTTTCGAGAACCGCGGGGCGATGATGGGGGCGAGCAATCCACACCCGCATGGGCAAATCTGGGCGACGGAGCATGTTCCGGATGAGCCGCAGGCGGAGACGGAGGCGCTGAAAGAGTATCGCAGGAGCCATGGGGGCTGCCTGCTCTGCGACTACGCGAGCCTCGAGGCGCGCGAGGGGGTGCGGGTCGTCGCGGAAAACGAGGAGTTCCTGGTGGTGGTTCCCTGGTGGGCGGTGTGGCCCTTCGAGACGCTGGTGATCGCGAAGACGCACTTGAAGTCGCTGCTGGACTTTGGCGATGCGGAACGGGACGCGCTGGCCGGCATTCTGAAGCAGCTGGCCACGCGCTACGACAATCTGTTTGAGACGAGCTTTCCCTACACCATGGGCTTCCACCAGGCGCCGAC
>JASHPM010000135.1 GCA_030038115.1 Acidobacteriaceae bacterium
CCGAGCGGCAGATCCCAGCCCACACCCAGCTCCTCAAGGTTGCGCCACGGCGTCCGATCGCTGATGACAACCGGGCAGCCTGCCTGGAGCGCCTCCGCGATCCCGTGGCCGAAGTTTTCGCCAAGGGTCGGAAGCAAATAGACGTCGTGGGTCAGCAGTGTTTGCCGAACCTGTTGGTGCGGTACGGCACCGGCCAGCTGCACCGTGATATTCGAAGGCATGCCTTCCATCAGCTGGTGGCACTGTTTCCCGCAGGCTTCGTCCTCACGGGGACCGCACACCGTGAAGCGGATGTTGCCGCGGAGCGCGCGCACGGCGACGAGAGCGTCAGCCAGGTTCTTCATGGGGGCGATGCGCGCCAAAAAGACGATCCGCAGGGAGCCAGCAGGCTTCCGCGGAAACTCCTGCGTCTCCCCAACCCAGTTGGAAGGCACGTCAAGCGCAGTAGCAACCGCAGGTACCGCCAAGGAGATGGGGCCGGCCACGGCGACGCCGCTATGACAGCTGAGCGCCCGCAGAATGTCGGAGGCTTCAGCCGGGCTGGAGGCATGCCACAGCGCTCTCCTGTGTGAGCCCAGCAACTTCACCAACCCAATATAGAGAGCCTTACGGCGCCGCTTGAGGCGAAGCGCCACCTGCGAGAATTCACCGCGAGGAGCGAGCAGCAGACCGCTGCGCGCCTGCCTCCGTGTGGACCACCAGGCCAGCAACACCGCCATCGAAAAGCCGCGACCGAAGAAGCTGTTGATGTACAGCAGATCGGGATGCACCTCGTTGAGGATCCTGCGGCACCGCAACATCCAGCCAGGGCCAACGCACGCGTAGAGGACCTGAGCCTTGCCGACCCGCGTCCAGACGTCAGTTTTCACGCCGGAGAAAGGTTGCCGGTCGCCGAGATCGCGGTCCGAAGCGACAATCCTGAAGTCGTACTCGTCGCCGAGAGCGTTCACGAGGTTGGCGATGCTGCGCAGCGGGCCGCCCGCGCTGAATGCCGGCAGATAGTACGCGACGAAGATCAGGATGACAGGACGGGTAGTGGCCGCAACCGGCTCCAGCCCAGGTGCGCGCGAGCCGACAAACGATTTCTCTCCTGCAACGAGTCTGGCGTCAGCGGACATGCGACGGCTCTCCCCTTGCCTTCAGCGCGACGGCCAGGCGCGACTTCTGCGCCAACTCGTTGTACGCTGCCAGATACGCGGCGGCCACAGCATCCGCGCTGAAGCGTCGCGCATTTTCGTAGCCGGTCCGGATCAGCGCCTCACGATAGCTCGCGTCCTCGATCACCCTCAGCACCCCGGCCCGAATTGAAGCCGCGTCGCAGGGATCCACCAGACAGGCAGCCCCGCCCGCGACGCTCCTCATCGGCTCCCGATCGCTGGTCACCACCGGCCGGCCAACCGCATTCGCTTCGACAATCGGCATCCCGAAGCCCTCATACGTCGAGCAGAAGACGACCATGTCGGCGGCCGCGAATTCCTCCGTCAGCGGTTCGTCGCTCACCTCGGCACAAGAGCTGTAGTCGATGCCCGACTTTTTCAGCGCCGCCTCAGCTTCCGGAGCGATCCGCCCGATGATTCGCAGCGTGCACGATATTCCCGCGAGCGCCTCGGCCACGCGAGTCAGGTTCTTGTTATCGGCCGCTCCCACCTGCAGAATGGTGGGGCGCTCGGAGCAAAATGGCCGCGGCATCGGCCGCAGCGCGCTGCTGACCGGGTTCGCGACCACGCGAATCTTCGACTCCGGGCAGCCCGTGTAGCGCAGAACCTCCTGCCGGGTCTGCTCGGAAACAACCGTCACGAGTCCGGCACGACCGACCGGGATTCTCAGCCAGAGCCACTGAAAGATACGCCGCCGCGCGCCCCCGAGACGGATCATGCTGCGGCAATCGTGGATCGTGAGCACTGTACGATCCTTCGGCAGCAGCAGCGCCAGATAGTGGACGTCGCCGGTGATGTGATTGATTTCGCCCTGGGCGCGCGCCGCTGCCAGCATATTGGCGATTCGCTTGCCGACGCCCCGGCTCGGATACCGACAGACATGTACCCGGACATCCACTCCCACCATCGCACCGCGGACCGCGTCAAATACGCGCTCGATGCTGTGGTTTCCGGGGAGCGGCCTGCGCTGGTAATGGACGACCGGCGATAAATTCATGAGCTGTTAAAGTTTTCGGCTAAACACAAACGAGACAGCGGCGACTGCCGCGAAGGGAAAAATCAGAACCTTCGCGGAGTTTAGGAATTGTCCGGCGCCCTGTTCAAAGACGAGGAGCACCGAGAGGAAATAGGGCATCAACGGGTGCGTCGAAAGTCGTGTTGGCGTGAGAACGAAACAGATAAAGGCGGGCCATGTGAGACCGATCAGCGCGAAGCTGGCGACGCCAGCAAGCCAGCCATAATCGCCGACGAATTCGAAGGGAACGGAGATGGCGATATTTTGGTTGGGGTAGATCGCGCTGGGATCACCGAGCTGTTGCGCAAAATAGTGGCCCAGGTTGGAGTCCGGTTTATTGGGTGAGAGCGCGCGCGGAATGATGGTTAGAAGGCCCTCTCGCAGCGATTCTCCATTCCACGGCCCGCGAAACAAATTGCTCTGGCTGGCAACCCGGACCGCGTGTGGGTAAATGGTTCGAAAAGGCGACTCCACGTTCCACTCGCGCCAGCTTATGTCTCCGAAAGAGAAATGCGCAAAGCTCTCCCTGAAAAACTCCTGCTGGTCTTCGGAGGTGAGGGAGGCTTTCTGAGCCGCGATACGGGTGACCGCCACAAACGGTTCGACAAAGACCAGGAAAGCCAGCGATGCGCCAATGAGTACGAGCCAGGGCAACCGCTGCCGCCAGGATATGTAAATGGCGACCGCCCACATTGCGGGCTGAACGATAAGGCCCTTAGAGCCGGAGCTGAAGGCATACCACGTGGAGACGGCGAGGCCCAAGGCGGCCAGCATCCTGAGCTGCCAGGATCCCCCTGATCGTGGACCCACCAGATGCGGCAGCAATGCGAGCAGCGCGAAGTTGCCTATCGGAGCAATGCACGCCACCATCGCGAGCCAAATGGACGCGGTCGTCTGGCGACCGAGATAGCGAGCCGTTTCGAACGGATAAATGTCATAGTGTCCAAAGATCGAAAGCACGATCTGGACGAGAGCTGCAATGGCCGCAAAAGCGGCGATGGTTCGAAATCGATAGAACGTCCCCGATGGGCACAGGAAGTCCGCTCGCCAGCTGCCGCGGCTCATCAGCCCCGTTATGGAGCGAGCCAGGATTGCGTATAAAGGCAACCCGACAGCGACAATCCACACAGCGGAGGGGTCGTCCGCAATGTAGGCCTCCATGGTATAGCTATTGCCCGCCAGCCAGTAGAAGAGAGCACATGCCACGGGACCCACTCCGAACCACCACTGGAAAAGCAGAACAAAGGCCTGAACAGGGTTCAGCAGAGGTCGCTCGCTCAGAAGCCATAGAGAAAAGAATGCCGACAATCCCAGCGCGATGTGCGCAAGGAGGATGAGCATCGGGACGGGGACGGCGAAGGACAGCAGGAACATCCCCAGGGCTGGTCCGAAGCAGAAAGCCAGAACAGGAGGCTTGTTGATCCAACGCGCTCCGAGCGCTACCCGTTCCGCCCCCGAGGGGACATCCGCCTGGGACGGATGTAGCCTCCAAACTGTCGGTCCCCATTCCGGGAACTGAACGAGCAGGCCGCCTTCCGGGGAATCGCGCATTATTTTCACCGATTTGACTCCCCCAGATGGCCGCTTTGCGCACGCTCATATGGTGTCGCGATTTTTAGACGGAGAAACCTCAATAGCTTCCGCCTCATAAATCCTGGTCCCATAACACGCACCAGCGTCGCCGCGTGAATTGTCTGTGAGTAAACGAAGGCCACGAGCCCAAGGAGCCGATGCAGAACAAAGCTGCTTCCATAGGCCGCGCAGACTCTCCGGCTCTCGGCCTGTCCCGCATCAATGCTGAGCACCGAGGTTTGCTCGGGGTGATAACGCCACAGCGCCAGGGGAGCGGAAACCGACTGGATGCAATCGGCCGCAAGAAATACTCGAATCATCCAGTCCCAGTCGCCACGCATTCGGTAGGAATTGTCGAAGTAGAGGTTGTTCTTCGAGAGAAACTCGCGCCTGACAAACAGCGAGCAGTGCTGAATGCAGAGCAAGTGCGGCAGCAGCGGGCGAGCCAGCCAGCGCGGCAGGTCCGGATCGAAGATGTAGGGACAATATCGCGGCGTACGCCCAAACAGGACATCCAAATCGGGAGCCTGACCAAATTTCTTCGCGACCAGCGAAAGGACTGCTGGACTGGCGTACATATCGTCCGCACAGATAATGGAGATGACCTCACCTCGGACAAGTCTCAGAAGCTCGTTTTGCGTCTCGTATTGACCCTTATTGGGCCGGGAGTACCAGCGTAGTCGCGGGTTCGCGCTCGCCCGGCTCGCCAGGATTTTCCTGGTGTTGTCTGTCGAGCCATCGTCGATAACCAAATGCTCGTAGCGCTCAAAGTCCTGGCCCGCGACACTGTCGAGCAATTCCTCAAGGTATTTGCCGGCGTTGTAAGCGGGAGTGAGGATCGAGATCAATGGGGTTTCGGTCATCCGGCCCTCCCGACAGCCGCCAGCGATTTACTTCGGCTCCAAATCAAGCCGAGCACAACGCTGGTGATGGTGTAACTGAGAACCGAGACGACGGCGGCTCCAAGAATCCCCCAGTGAATGAGGGCAAAGGGCAGCACGGAGAGGGTCACGACCACGCCGGCGGCTTCAGCGATGGCGGGAGTGCCCGGGCGTCCTGAGGCGCGCAGCGCGTTGCTGATGATGTAATTCAGCCCCAGCGCTGCGCCGCCCACCAGCAGAATGCGGGCCGGCAGCGTACCGGCGCGATACGCGGGTCCGAAAACCGTGCTCATGGCCCACGGCGCAGCCAGGGCCATCACCGCTCCCAGCGGCAGCACGATCGCACAGAAAGCCGGAAGAATACGTCTGAGCTCGCGGCGACCGTGCTCGGCCGTCCGGGCGAGCGCCACGCGGGGAAAGACAACCTGGGCGAGCGCTCCGGACAATCCGAAGAGGATACTCGAATAAGAGACTGCGACGGCGTAGAGGCCGAGTTCCTGCAGAGGAGCGAAGAGGCTGAGCAGGGCCTGGTCGAGGCGGCCATTGGTGAGCCAGAAGAGATTGCCGACCCAGGAGCGGCTACCATAACCGAGCAAATTGCGCGCCGTAGTTCCGCGCACGCTCCATTGCCCGATGGGCAGCAGGCGCGACGCGATGACGAGCGACACCAGCACCACTGCTGCCTGGCAGGCGACCATGGTTCCGACGACCGCCCCTATGTGGTTCCAGCCCCGGAGAGTAGCGAGCGTGAGCGCCACCGCGTAGGACGAGCCCTGGATAATGCGGACGGTGTTATAGGCGGCCAGCCGATTCATACCCTGCAGGATGGAGGAAAGGTACGTGGTGGTGATGCTGAGCGGCACGCTCAGGAGGTAGAGTGCGGCTGCACCGGCAAAGGCGCCGCCGAAGGCCCGGGAGCGAAACGGCAGAATGCACAGAATAAGAACCGCGGCGATGCCGACGCCGAGCGCAAGGGAGGTGCCGGCCACGGCTCCGGGACGCGCGTGCTCCCGGGCGCCGTAATATGAGCAGGCCTGGGAGATGCCGAGATCGCCCAGCGCCACCGCCAGAGTCGTCCAGGCGACAAGGGCGGCCAGTTGTCCGCGACCCGCAGGCCCCAGCAGGCGCGCCGCGAGAATGCTGCCCACGGCGGTAAGCCCCATGACAGAGGCATTAGCGCCAACGGTCTGCGCGACGTCCCGATTTCGCGCGCGAACCTCCTCCGGAGCCGGGGCTTCGGGAACTTCGCACTCGAACGTATTGGCAGCGCTCGTCATGGATGCGCAGAGGGAGGCGGCGATGGCCTCAGCTCTCGGATTCGTGGTCGGATCCGTACCGATAGCGGTAGTACCCGTAGTACGAATAGCCTTCGGCCGAAGTGTTATGCCGGACCTGGTTGAGGACAACGCCGAGCAGGTTGGCGCGCAGCCGGGCCAGCGTGGAGACAACGGCGGAGACACCTTTGCGGGTGGTTACGCCGGCGCGGGTGACGATCAGGACGCCATCGGCGGCGGTGGCCATCTGCAGGCACTCGGCGAAACCCAGCAGCGGCGGAGAATCGAGAATCACCAGGTCATAGTGCTTGCCGAACTCGTCGAGCAGCTCGGCCAGCCGGGGGCCGATAAGATCGGCCGCGCGGTGCGAGCTTGGCCCGGACGGCAGCAGCCGCAGATTGGGCTTGCCTTCGATGGGAAGGACGGCATCCTGCCAGTCGATTTCGCCGGTCAGGACATTCGACAAACCTCCTTTGGGAGACAACCCGAAGCGCACGTGCAGGCCGGGACGGCGCAGATCGCCGTCCACAAGCAGGGTCCGCCTGCCGCGGTCGGCGTTAGCCATGGCCAGGTGCGCGGCAACGGTGGTCTTGCCCTCCGAAGCGGTGGCACTGGTCAGCACGATGGAGCGCAGACAGTGCTCGAAATCGCTGAGCAGGATTGTGTTGCGCAGCGTGCGGACTGCCTCTTCGAATCCGGAGATCGACGGATAATGGCCGTTCGTGTAGTGGCCGTTCCTGCCATTCTTACCCTGGGCGCTCGTGACAGGAATAAGTTCCGCGGCCGCCGCAGGACGCCTGGGCAGCTGCGCAGCGGTACGGTCATTGGGCAGCACGCCGATCACGTCCGTTCCGAGGAAGCGGCTGGCCTCGGCGGGATCGCGGAGGGTGGTGTCCAGCGAGTCATGCAGCACGGCCGCTCCGATGGCGACAACGGTGGAAATGAGAAGAGCCAGCAGCAGATTCAGCTTCATGTTGGGCAAAACCGGACGCGTGGCCGGCCGGGCGAGATCGGCGATCCGTATGTTGTTATTCTGGAAGCCGGCATTGATGTCGGCCTCGCGGATTTTCCGGATCAGCTCATCGTAAAGCTCTTTATCGGTATCGGCTTCCCGTTTCAGCTGCTGGTACTGGAAGGACCGCGAGCTCAGCTGGTCCCACTCGGCTTTCGTCTGCGCAACCGACTGCTGCAGCATCCGCTCGCGAGCGACGCTTTCGCGATATTCCACGTCGACTCGACCGCGGATGTCCTTTGCCGTGTCGTCGAATTGCCGTTGTATCTCGGCCAGTTCGGAAGCCGCTTTGCGGTATTCCGGGTGATTGTAGTCGTAGGTGGATTTGATCTGAGCGAAACGCTGGCGGGCTTCGTTGAGGGTTTCGGTCAGCTTAGCCAGCGACTCGCCCTGTGAGGAGACCTGCGCTGCTTCTACAGCACCGGACTTAATCGCATCCCAGGCTGCTTCCTTGCCAACCCGGTCGGCCTGCGCCGCAGTGTACTCTGTGTTCAGCTGGAGAAGGCGAGCCGAAAGGATGTTGGTCTTCTCCTCCGGATTGACGACATCCAGATCCTTCTCAAATTGCGCCAGCGCCAGGCTGGAGCGTTCCATCTTCGCCTTCAGTTCATCCAGCTGCTTTTCCATGAAGAGCGCAAGGCTTGCCGAGGAACGGATGCGGATGTCGTAGGTATGGTTGAGATAGGAACTGGCAATCGCGTTAGCCACGCTGGCCGCCAGAGCGGGATCGGGCGAGCTATAACTGATCAGCAGCAGATAGGTATTGGGTGGCCGACTTACTCTAAGCTGCTTAAGCTTTATCGGCGCGCTGAGGATCTGCTGCACTCTTTCCGGCTTAACATTGTTGAGCTGGCTTTCCCGGTTCAGCAGCTGGTACTGCTCCGCGACCGGGCGCAGAACTGCGTCAGACTGAATGAGCTTAACCTGCGTGGCCAGAAACTGGTCGGCATCATTAGGCGCAACCAGGCGCGTCGAGTCCTGGCCTACGATTTCTGACGGCGCCTGGCGATCCACATCGACCGTAGCCGTCGACTCGTAGACTGGCTTCAGGCGCGCCGAGACGATCAGAGTAGCGATACTACAGGCCGCCACGAATGCGACTATCTTCCATGCATGCCGTCTCAGGATCCACAGATAGTGCGACAGGGGAACGGCCGGCGCCTCAGGCTTAAATTCCTCCTGGGACGGAACCGGCATGGCGTAAAAGGCAACCGGGCCCGGATTTCCCGGGGGCCGGCTATGAATGATTTCGGGCAAACTGATCTGTTCAGACATTATTTTTCTCGGCAGCGTTTTAACGCATGGTGTAAATCAGGGCGGCGCCCAGACCTGTGCCCACAATGACAGAGCTCTCAAGAGCCTTCAGACTGGCCCTTTTGCCGCTTGCACTCGGTATATAGAGGATGTCGTTGGCGAGCAGGGGAACGTCGGGCGATTTGCGATCCATAATCTTCCTGAGCGGAACAGCGATCTCGCTTCTGCCGCCGCGGCCTCCCTCAACGCGATAAATATAAGCAGAGCGCGAAGAGAAGCTGTCCAGGCCTTCGGAGAGGGAGAGCGCTTTCATCACGCTGCTCTCCGAGCCATCCGTAATCAGAAACGCTCCGGGTTTTTTGACACTGCCCAAAACAAAGATCCGCCCCGCTTCCGGAACACGAACCTCCTCACCCCCGGCGAGCGCGATGTTCAGCGCAGGATCGACTCCATCAATCAGGCCGTGCACCGGAACGCGAACAATCAGAGGTGACGAGCTCCCGTCAGCCGGCGCGTTCTCGCGGGTTACCAGGATCTCCGAACCTGCTTCCGGCGTCAGACCTCCGGCTTGCGAAATCGCATCCAGCAGAGTCACTTTTCCGGCCGCCTGGAAAGTAAGCGGGTTCTTCACAGCGCCGACAACAGTGATGGGACGGCTGCGGTACTCGACGACGGAAACCGTCACAATGGGATCCACCAGAAGGTGTTCCTCGATCAGTGCCCGGGTGATTTCCTGCTCGAGTTCGCCGGGATAAAGCCCGGCCGCCTGAATTTGCCGCTGCAGCATCGGCAGTCTCAGCTTGCCATCTGAGTTGACGCGAATCGTCCGGGTCAGTTCGGGCTCGTCGTAGACGCTCAACCCGATCAGATCGTCGGGGCCGAGCTTTTCTACGGGAAGATTGAATGCCTCCGTAAGAGACTGCGCTCCGGCGCCCACATGCGCAGGCAGGGTCTGGATTTGCTGAGCCGATACCGACAGCGCGCACAAAGTCAAAGCAAGAAACGTCTTCACGACATCGGCCTCCTAGCCGTTGGCTTCAATTTTCGAAGGGTCGATGAGCGATGCAAGCTGCCTGATCTTCTCGTCGAGACCCTTCATCTGGAGGCGGAATTCCTCCATTCGTTCGCCAAGCAGGTCCTCTCGCTCCTTGCGGTCAAGCAGACTACGGACCGCATCCCGGGTGAGATCCGAGACGCTGCGAGCTCCTCGGATGAGGCACAGCCCCTTAAGGGCCGTATATTCATCGTCGGAAAGTCGAACGCTGATCGTGCGCGTACGAAGCTTGAGAACAGTCATAGCGGATGAGAATTCTCCATTCCTGTAAGAGAATATTGGTAGCCTGTGGTTTTCTGACTAACTCAGGGATGTCGAGGATAGAGTTAGAGTCAGGTTGAAGGCAGGCTTCGCCCCTGTGAATCCCATATCCCCCTAAGAGGAAAAGGACACACTTTCAGCGCACGCGCCGAAAAGCGCGAATGCGTTGCGAACTTATCCCTGGGGGATTGTTGCGAAGGGACTTCGCAGTGACGGCGGCAACTTTGTGAGCCTTGCTGAGGGACCAACTTATAGCACCACTATGGGGAACGGCGCAAGAAGAATGTTTTACATTTGCCTGCTCGTCGTGAGCGCCAAAAACAAGGGCTTCGTGGATCATAGGGGCCTTTTTCCACAGGTCTTCCACGACTCCTGGTTCCTCTTTTTCTCCGGCGGAAAGGCCATTCTGTGTGTCGATGTAAGACATACGAGGGCAGGCATGCCCGTGTCTCAAGGCTGCCCGTCCGTTAAAGTGCAGCACAGGATCAGCGGGCGCTGGAACTTACAGGACAAGGACGCTGTGAAAATGAGGGATCTGCCGAGTTTGTCCACATCTCGCCGGATGGCTCCAGACACGAAGTTACTTTCCGATGCAAAATGTCGAGAATATGCGGTTCAGAATATCGTCTGCCGTGGTCTCTCCGGTCAGGCTGTCTAATTGTCGCAGTGCCGTATACAAATCCAGCAGCAGCATCTCATGGGGAGTCTTCTGCGCCACGGCATCCCTCGCCGCACCCAATGCCGTGACGGCTCCGCTCACCGCCTCAAAATGACGCAAGCTGGTCAGGATGCCCGATTCGCTCTCCCCCGCGGGATTGCGCACTAACTCCGCCAGGGCCTCCCGCAACAGCTGCATTCCGTCCCCGGTCAGCGCCGACGTGGTCACAGTCGTGAGGGGAAGCTCCGGCGGCACGTCCGCGCCGGTGTTCAAATCGGATTTGTTGCGCACCACCAGCGCTCGCCGCGCCGCCAGGGACACGATGACCTCGTGCTCATCTTTCCGCAACGGCACCGAAGCGTCGAGCACCACCATCACCACATCGGCTTCAGCCAGCGTCTCGCGCGTCTTGCGAATGCCGATCGCCTCGGCTTCATCCTTTGCCTCGCGCAGGCCCGCGGTATCCACCAGCTCCACGGGAATCCCACCCAGCGACAGGCGATCCGTTACCAGGTCGCGCGTCGTCCCCGGTGCGGCGGTTACGATGGCGCGCTCGCGCTCCAGCAGACGGTTGAACAGCGACGACTTTCCCACATTCGGCCGGCCCACAATGGCCAGCCGCAGCCCCGCATGCACCATCCGCCCATGCTCGAACGACCGCGCCAGTTCGCGCAGCTCGCCGGTAATGGTATCGATGCGAGTGACAATTTCCCCGTCCGGCGTCACCTCGACGTCGTCCTCGGCAAAATCGATTCCCGCCTCCAGCAGCGCGATCAGCTCCACCAGCTTTTGTTTGGCCGGCTGCACACGGCGCGAGAGCGCTCCGCCCATCTGCTCCGCCGCAATGCGCGCCTGATACAGGGTCTGCGCTTCAATCAGATCGCGCACCGCTTCCGCCTGGGTCAGGTCAAGCCGACCGGCCAGGAACGCCCGCTCCGTGAACTCCCCGGGCCGCGCCAGCCGCGCTCCTGCGCGCAGAGCGAGCCTCACCAGCAGTTCGAGAACGACCGGGGAGCCATGGGCGGCGATTTCCACCAGATCCTCGCCGGTGTAGGAGCGGGGCCGCGCAAAATATGTAACCAGCGCCTCGTCAATTTTCTGCGTGCTCTCCGGATCGATAACCTCCGCCAGAAGAGCCCGCGCATGTTCGAGGGATGCGCTCGGCCGGATCAGCCCCTTCGCAATCTCCGCTGCGTGCGGTCCCGACAACCGCACGATCCCGATGCCGCCCCGGCCAGGCGGCGTGGATATTGCGACGATCGTCTCCTGCGCGATCGACTCCCGTTCCGTTGTCTGTGGATGAGGCTGCACGCTGACTGCTCCCGTCGCGGCCTGCTCGTTTTCCTGAAGCTACAGATCAGCGGCGGCGGCCGGAGAAGCGCTCCCGCCTTGGCTCCGCATCGCGATGCTCGTATCCTTTGGGATAAGCCACCACATAGCGCCGCAATCCTTCGCCGGAGGACGCTGTCTCGAGGTCCGGGTAAGTGCGAAACGCCAGATGCAGCATTCTTCTCTCGCGGGAGCTCATGGGCGCAAAACTATACGGCTGGCCAGTGCGGCGCACCCGCTCCGCCGCGGTCTCCGCGGCTAATTTCAGCTCGCGCGCGCGCAATGCTTTGAAGTTTTCCGCGTCGAAGGAGACCTTGTCGTGCTCCTCGTTTTCGAGGCGGAGCACCTTCGCGGCCACATGCTCCAGAGCCCGCAGGAGCTCGCCGCCGCGCTGGGTCAGCAGGCCCGCATCGGGACCCGCCAGCTCCACATAAATTTCTCTGGCTTCCAGGCCCGCGGGATCCGCGGCTCCGGGACCCGCGGTGATCCGGAACTTCAAGCGCAGCCCACCCAGGTGGGTGACCATCTTTACGAGATCTGCGATTCGTTGGGCAGCGGCGGAATAGTCGTCTATCGGCATTGAATCACTATTAGTATCGCATTCCGGTACAAACAGAACACGTTAAGTCAATGAGTGACGATAATTCCCGACTAAGCGGTTTTCAACGCCGCGCCGCGATCGCTTTGCCCGCTTTTTTGGCCGCCCGTTTTACTGCGATGGCCCGCATTTCGCGCCCCATGCTGGTGCGGTTCATCACCATCTGTTGCGCCACGCCCAGCAGGTTGCTGCCCGCCCAGTAGAGGGCCACTCCCGAGCCGATGTTCCACATCATCACCCCAAATACCACCGGCATCATGAATGCCATCATCCGCTGCTGGTTCTGGTCCATCCCGGGCGAAGGCGTGAAAAACTGCGACAAAAACATAGAAACGATCACAAAAATCGGAAGAACATGGAGCGCATCGGGCGCCGACAAATCCGGCAGCCACAGCCAGTGTGCCTGGCGCAGCTCGATCGCGTACTCCAGCATCCGGTAGAAGCCCCACAGCAGCGGATACTGCAGCAGCATGGGCAGGCATCCACCAAACATGTTCACGCCTTCCTTGCGCTGCAGGTCGAACATCTCCTTGTTCATGTCCTGCCGGCGGGGGTCGGTCGTCTTGTATTTGGAGTATTTGGCTTTGATCGCCTCAATCTGCGGCTGGATGCGCTGCATTTTGAGCGACGACTTCATCATCATGAAGCGGGTCGGCAGCATGGCCAGATTCAGAATGAAGGTCAGAACCAGAATGGCCCAGCCCCAGTTGGGAATGCCATGGCTCACGAAGAATCGGAGCACCAGCAGCATCGGCTTGGCGATCCATCCCGACCAGCCGAAGCTTACGATGTGCTCCAGGTTCTCTCCACCGGGGGTGTGGATCGACTCCAGCAGATCCAGCAGCTTTGGTCCAACAAACAAGCGCGTGCTCAGCGGGCCGCTATTGGCGCCGATCGCCGCGCCCAGCAGCGGCGCCTGATCCACGGCGCCGGGATCCGGGTGCGCCGGGTTCTTCGGAATCGGCAATGATTCATGCAGGGTGACCAGGCTGGTGTCGCTGGGCGTATCGGGCATGAAGATCGCCCCGAAGTACAAATCGCTCACGCCGGCATAGTCGAACGAGCCATGCAGCGTATCGCCGCCCGCCACTTTCTTGGCCGCGATCTGATCGTTCTTGCCGCTTTCCGAAGTATCGACGGTCGCGGCCGCGTATCCCTGCAGCGTCGTTTGATCGCCCAGTCCCGACGGCCACGCCAGCAGCGCCGTCACCGGCGCGCCATTCTGCGTTACGGATACGTCGGCGCCGATCACATAACTCGCATCGAAGTGGAAGGTTTTGCGGACGGTCAGACCGCCGTACGAGTAATCGAAAGAGAGAGTGCCGGGGGTACTCAGCGTTCCCGTCGACGAGGGAGCATAGAGCGCCGAATTCAGCCGGCCCTTCAGGCCAGCGTCGTAAGCCCACAGCGACAGCGGCAACCCGAACTTCGCCGCCGCGTCCGGATTGACCAGATCGAGCAGCTTCTTCTGGCTGTCGTCTTTGTATTTCTTCAGCACCCACGACTTCACGGCCGCGCCGCGGTTGGTGAAGGTGATCCGGTACAGCTCGTTTTCAACGACTGTCTCACTCTCGCTCGTGGCCTGTACTGTGTTGGCCGCAGGAACCGTATGGGTTGCGGCCGCAGTCGTGGTTGCAGGGCTGGGGGCACTGGTCGTCGCCGGCGAAGGCGCGGTTGCGGCGCTGCTTTGCGCGGTCTGCGCCTTTTGTTGCGAAGGTTCCGGCTGCTGTTGCGGTTTCTTCGGCTCAAAGATGTAAAAAGCCGCAATCATCAGCACAAAGACGATCATGAAGCCGTAGAGCGACCGGAAGTCCTGTCCGCCGCCTCCGCCCTGCTGATTGGGATTTTGTATCTCTGCCAAGACTTTCCGTTACCTGTCTTCCATCTGCGAAACGTAGGACACTTGCCGGGCCCGAACGCGCGTTGCCGCTTCGCTGCGCCTGGCGGGCACCGGATCGAAGCCACCCCGATGCAACGGATGACAGCGCAGGAGCCGTCGCAGCGCCATCATGGCGCCGCGCGTCATCCCGTGCTCCGCGATCGCAATGGCCGCATACTCGGAGCATGTCGGCTGGAAGCGGCACGCGCTCGGCGTTCCTGCAGCCGCATGCATTACCGGAGAGACGACGCGCTTATAAAACGCCAACAGTGCTCGAATGCCGGCATCTTTCAGCCGGGCAAACTGCCGCGTTGCGCTCGCGCTCACCGCTTTCCCTCCGAACCACTCACTACGCTGGCAAAGATACGCGAAACCTCGCGCTCGAGCCGGGCAAACTCCATATCCAGCACCATCCTTCGCGGATGCAGCACTACATCGACGCACGGGGGTAACTCGCGCAGATGCAGGCGCACCGCTTCTCTCATACGCCGGCGGATGCGATTCCGTTCCACTGCGCCCCCCAGCACACGCCCCGCCGTCAGTCCCACCCGCGGTTGCGTGCCTGCCGGATCCTCGGCCGATCGTGCGCGAAAGAAATAGCTCATCGATCCCAGCGAATACCTTCGGCTCTCCTGATACACACGCTGGTAGTCCGCGTGTTTTCGCAGACGGGCGCTGCGCCAGTCGAATTCCGCCTCCGGCATATCTCCATTCTTTCGCGTTCCTGGGAAGGGCGGCCAGCGACCCTCAGCCGCCTCGCTGAACGAAACAGAAAAGGACAAAGCTAATCGCGATGACCCGCGCTGACGGAAACACGCTTGCGGCCCCTAGCGCGCCTCCGCGAGAGCACCGCGGCGCCGCTCTTGGTCTTCATACGGCTGCGAAAGCCGTGCGTTTTCGAACGGCTGCGGCGATTCGGCTGAAATGTGCGCTTCGGCATGGAAAATCTGGCTCCAGAAATTTTTTCGGATTGGGCCGGCCCGCGCGCTGCTTCAATTCGCTGCCCGATTCAGGCGCGCAACCGCTCTCTCATCGGCCGCGTGACTCAAGAGAACTCGCCTCTTCGCGGCAAGATCTGAGTATATCGCATCGCTTTACCTCTCGCAAAAATCGCCGCGAGCGTGCATTTTTCACCACCACCGGTGCAACTTTCGCGCGACGAAAATTTTTCTCTTCACAACTCGCTTCTCTTCGCCTCCTCCTGTGCTACTATCGGCAACGTTCACTTAAGATTTTTTCGACGCCTTGTGGTAGTCGGAAGAACTTGACCGAAGCTTCGATGCGTGACAGATCGGAGCCACTCCCGGCCAGTACGGATCTGATCCCGAACTCGCCCTGATTCCACACGCCAGGGTTCAATCGGGCGTTTCTGTATTCCGGCTTTGCCGCGCCAACGGTCACTTCCGCTTCCCGGGCGTTTGCCAAGAGGATTGCGCATGTCTTTCGCCGTTACGTCTTCTGTCGCTCTCAATCCCTGGGTACAAATCCTCGCCGCGCTGGAAAAAAAGGTCAATCGCCAGTCTTTCGATACCTGGCTCAAGCCAACCCGCTACAGCTATGTGCGCGAGCGCATGCTGTTCGTGCGCATTCCCACTCCTGAGTTCCGTCATGTCGGGGATCGCTACGGCGACCTCATCCAGGAGGCGATCGAGAACCTCCATCTTGAATTCGACGACGTCACTTTTATCACTCCCGACGAAGATCCGACTCTGCCGCGCGTCCGCGAAGATGGAGGGTTCGCACCCAGTTCCTCCATGCCGATTCCGCCTCATGCCAACGGAGGCACTCGCCCGGCTCATCCTGGCCCGCAGCAGGCGCGCTTCGACTGGTCCACTGCCGCGCAGCTGAACGCGCGCTACACCTTCGACGCTTTTGTCTGCGGGCCCGGCAATCAGTTCGCGCGAGCGGCAGCCATGGCGGTCGCCGAGCAGCCCTCCAAGGCCTACAATCCGCTTTTCCTCTACGGCGGCGTCGGCATGGGCAAGACGCACCTGATGCACGCCATCGGTCACGAGATGAAGCTGCGCCAGCCCGGCGCTTCCATCTCCTATGTCTCCGCGGAGAAGTTCACCAACGAGATGATCAGCTCCGTGCGCTACGACAAGATGACCAGCTTCCGCGACCGTTTCCGCACTGTGGATCTGCTGCTCATCGACGACATCCAGTTCCTCTCCGCGAAAGAGCGCACTCAGGAAGAGTTCTTCCACACGTTCAACGCGCTGCACGACAACATGAAGCAGATTGTCATCGCCTCGGACCGGCCGCCCCGCGAGCTGGCCGAGATCGAAGACCGCCTGCGCAGCCGCTTCGAGTGGGGACTCATCGCCGACATTCAGCCCCCCGACCTCGAAACCAAAGTCGCCATCCTGCAGAAGAAGGCCGAGAGCGAGCACGTCGTTCTTCCCATGGACGTGGCTCTCTTTATCGCTTCCAACGTCCGCACCAACGTCCGTGAACTGGAGGGCGCGCTGGTGCGCCTCATCGCGTGGTGCGGCCTCAATGGCGTCGAGATCGTGCTGCCCACCGCGCAGCAGTGCCTCAAGCAGTACATTGACACGCAGGTGCGCAAGATCACCATCGAATCGATCCAGCGCGCCGTCGCCGAGCAATTCGGGATGCGCGTGGCCGAACTGAAACAGAAGAACAACTCCCGCGCCGTGGTTGTGCCGCGCCAGATCGCCATGTACCTGGCCAAGCAGCTCACCGAGGCCTCGCTGCCGGAGATCGGCCGCCAGTTCGGCGGCAAGCACCACACCACGGTGATGCACTCCATCGGCAAAATCGACGAGCAGCGCCGCAACGACAAGAGCCTGAACAGCACCCTGAATAAGCTGCAGGAAACGCTGAACGGGTAGGGCCGGCCCGCGCTACAGCCCCTTCAACCCTGCGGCTTGGTAAATCTGTGACATCACCAGCGTGTCCCGCAGTCCTTCTTCGCCCGCCGTCTTCGGCTCGCGGTTGTTCCACACGCAGTCCGCAAAGTAGTCCGCCTGCCGCACAAAGTCCGCTGGGTCGTGATCCGGCTCCGGCTCATCCGGGTTCTGCCCATCGGCCAGGTGCGCCGTCAGGCGCTTGCCCTGATAGGGAAACGCCGGCTCCATCGCGATCCACCCCTTCGAGCCATGCACCTTGAAGAAGCCGCCTCCGCCCGTGTCGCCGCCATACGTGGTGGTGCAGCTGGCGAGGATGCCCGAAGGAAACTTCATCGTCCATCCGTCGTTCTCTTCCACCTCGCTGAAGCGGCCATCGTGGTCGATCGTCGACGCGTTCGCCCTGATGTCGCCCGGCTCTTCGCCGGTGAGGTACCGGCACGCGTTCAGCGAATAGATGCCCACGTCCATCAGCGGACCGCCACCCGCCATCTTCTTGTTCAGCCGCCACTCACCGGGCTGAATCGGAAATCCAAATGCGCTCTCGATCACCTGAACCTGTCCGATCGCCCCGGTCCGAATCAGATCGATGGCCTTCAGGTGCAGCGGATTGTACTGGCAGCGGTACGCGATCATCAGCTTCACATGGTGCTTCTCGCACGCCTCGATCATGGCGCGGCAATCCGCCACGCTGGTGGCCATCGGCTTTTCGCACAGCACGTGCTTGCCGGCTTTCGCCGCGCGAATCGTGTACTCGGCATGCATGGAGTTGGG
>JASHPM010000136.1 GCA_030038115.1 Acidobacteriaceae bacterium
TTGTACGTGCCCGGCAGCGGCGCGTTGATGTTGCGCGTCAGAAAAAGATGGTCCCCGCGAAACAGCTGGTAGTTCGCCGAAAGGTGTCCGATCCGGCCCAGCGGCCTGTCCCCGCCAAGGCTGCCCATCATGATGTACGGCGCGTGCAGCGTCGGGCTGATGCGAAAAATCGTCGGCGCCAGCGTGCTCGCACCCGAGCATGCGGCGGGCTCCGTCGTGCACGTCGCGGGATAAAAGTCCGGAGCATTCACCACCTGCGCCTGTTCGGTGATGCCGTTTTGCCGCTCCGCCTCCAGCACATTGCCGGAAGGGAAGCGCTGGTAGAAGAGGCCGAATCCGCTGCGGATCACCACCAGCGGCGGCTTGTCCTTCACCCTGTTGATCGCCCACGAGGCGCCCAGGCGCGGCGCAAAATCAGCATGGTCGGGGATCTGCGTCTGCGATTCAAACCGCAAACCGTAGCTCAGCGTCACATTCGGCTTCGCCTTGTAGTTGTCCTCCGCGTACAGCCCCACATCGAGAACCGAAACCGCAATGGAGGGTTTGCCCGTCGTCTGGCTGAAGAGGCTCGGTCCTCCGCCGGCCGCAGCAATCTGCGCCGGCGTCCATCCGTTCTGTATGCTCTGCTCGGTGATCTGGTACGCCGTCAGCGAAGCGAACGTATATTGCCCGTTGAAATTCGCCGTCGAATCGTTCGAGTCCCGCAGCGCGCGAAAGCGCCCGCCAAAATCGATGGTGTGGCGCCCGTGGCTGCTCTGCACGTAGTTCTGCAGCTCATAGTGATCCTGCGCGTCGTTGTTGAACCCGCTGTTGCTGCCTCCGCCCGTGAATCCGCCCTGCACCACGATCGTCGGCGCCAAACTTTGCGGCGTTTGCCGGTCGCGATCGCGCATGTACTGGAACCGCGTCTCGTTCAGCAGCTTCGCCCCGTAGGTTTGCGAATCGCTCAGCTGCAGCACCTGCTCGGTGTCGCCGATGTTGTAGGCCTGCGAGGGCAGCGCGAACTGTCCCACCCCGGCGTTCGTCTGATCCCACAAATTCAGGCGGTAACGCGCGGTCAGCGTGTGAATTTTGCCCAGCTGCAGATCGTAGCGCGTGGAATAATCCATGCTGCTCGTGCTGTTCGGATAAATCTGCGTGAACGGCGTCTGATTCAGCCCGGAGTCAAGCACAAAGGCGTTCACAATCGAATCGTCGCTTGAGCTCTGCCGCCACAGCTCCGTAAATTCCGAAGACTTTTTTGTGACCGGCCCGTCGAGCGTGCCCCACAGTTCAAACGAGTGGTACGGAGGCTGCGTGGTCACGAAGGGATTCCGCGAATTGAAGTCGGAATCGTTCACCTGCGTCCACAGTTCGCCGTGCCAGGTGTCGCTGCCCGGCTTGGTGAAGATCTCCACCCGCCCAAAACCCACCTGATCGTACTGCGCGGAGAACGGATTCTGGTTGATCCTAATCTCGCGGATCGCCGACTTCGGAGGAAGCCTCCCGCCGGTAAATCCATCGATATAGAACTGCGTCCCCGCGTCGGGGTCCGACCCGGCAATCGCCTGCAACTCCGTCTGCAACTCGTCCGGTTCTTCCGACAGCGCGTCGAGGTCCGCGCCCTTCATCACCACGGCATCGCCATTCTTGTCGGGACTGGAGTCAAGCGTGTCGGCGTTTACGATCACCTGCTGCTGCTGCACCTGAATGGGAAGCGTGATCGTAATGCGCTGCACCTTGCCGGCCTGGACGGTCACGCGCTGCAGCCGCGCGCTGCGGAATCCCGGCGCATGCGCTTCGACCGCGTACACGCCCGGCGCGAGTCCGGAAAAGGAAAAATTCCCCTGACCATCGGAAGTACCTGTGACCGGCGCCGAGCCTGGCCCGACTCCCACGCGGCTCACGCTTACCGCTGCCAGGGGAATCACAGCCCCCGTGGGATCGACCAGTGTGCCCGTGATCGAACCTGCCACTTGTGGCGCCTGGTTCCCCGAGCCGGCCTGCGAGCCCGTCTTCTGCGCATCAGTGTTCCGCGGACTCGCCGCCGCCTGTACCGCGGATTGCGCATAAGCCGCCGGCGCTGCCACGGCGGCCACGCCCAGCAACATCACAACCACCGGCCAAAATCGTCCAACGCGGCAGTCACCCGGCATGAGAGCGTACTTCTCCTCTTCTCTCTGGGTCGAGATTCAGCGATGCACAGTGAAAAAGGGTCTAAAGGCAACACTAGCAGAACGGGGGAGGGCCTGAACTCTCCGCGATTTTTCCTCGCGTTACTTCTCTAGACGGAGAATCTCGCAAAAACGCTCCTCGCCGCGGTTCGCGGCTTGGCGCCCCCCCGCATTGACGAACCCCGACCCCTGCCCTGATACTGGTATCTCCAATGAACTCCCGCATCCACACCGCGGCGCTCCCCATGTGCATGGACATGTGTAGCCAGACCGTGTGCGGGAGCGGACCAGCGCGATAACGCGAGTCCAAAACGCTCCGGCGGCCCACGGTCAGCAACGATCGCGGGCCGTTTTCATTTCGTCCGTCGGCGGGGTGACGGGCAGCGTGCAGGTTTCAGCAAATCGAGAATAGACAGAGAAGAGGGAGACGAGCATGGCGGAAGAGCAGAAGCAACATCTGGCGACACTGGCAGTGCACGGCGGACAGACCCCCGATCCCACCACGGGTTCGCGCTCCGTGCCGATTTATCAAACCACATCCTACGTCTTCAACGACGCCGATCATGCGGCGCGGCTGTTCAGGTTGCAGGAGTTCGGCAACATCTACACCCGCATCATGAACCCCACCACCGACGTCTTTGAAAAGCGCATGGCGGTGCTCGAAGGCGGTGCGGCGGCACTGGCAACCGCATCCGGCCAGGCTGCCGAGACCCTCGCCATCACCAACCTTGCCAGGGCCGGCGACGAGATCGTCTCCACCACCTCCCTCTACGGCGGCACCTACAACCTCTTTCACTACACGCTGCCCAAGCTCGGCATCAACGTCCGCTTCGTCGACGCCGACGATTTCGACGGCCTGCGCAAAGCCATCAACCCCAAAACCCGCGCTGTCTACACAGAAACCATCGGCAATCCCAAGCTCGACATCTCCGACGTCGAGACCCTGGCCAAAATCGCCCACGACAATGGCCTGCCGCTCGTCATCGACAACACCAGCGCCACTCCCGCTCTGCTGCGGCCAATCGAGTGGGGCGCGGACATCGTTGTCGAATCCGCCACCAAGTTCATCGGCGGCCACGGCAACTCCATCGGCGGTGTCATTGTCGATGCCGGCAAATTCGACTGGAAAGCCTCGGGCCGCTTCCGCGACTTCGTCGAACCCGACCCCTCCTATCACGGCCTCTCCTTCACTGAAGCCTTCGGCCCGCTGGCCTTCATCCTCAAAGCCCGCGTCCAGGGTCTGCGCGATACCGGCGCGGCGCTCTCGCCCTTCAACGCCTGGCTCTTCCTGCAGGGCCTCGAGACCCTGCATCTCCGCATGCAGCGCCACTCCGAGAACGCCCTTGCCGTCGCGAAGCATCTCGAGCAGCACTCCAGCGTGACGTGGGTCAACTACCCTGGCCTCGTCTCCAGCCCCTATGCGCAGCGCGCCAAAAAATATCTTCCCGATGGCCAGAGCGCCCTGCTCACCTTCGGCATCACCGGCGGGTTCGACGCGGGCAAGTCCTTCATCAACGCGCTCAAAGTCTTTTCGCTGCTGGCGAACATCGGTGACGCCAAATCGCTGGTCATTCACCCCGCCTCCACCACCCACCAGCAACTCAGCGCCGCGGAGCAGGCCGCGACCGGCGTCACCCCCGAAATGGTTCGCCTCTCCGTCGGCATCGAGGACGTCCGCGACCTTATCGCCGACCTCGATCAGGCCCTCGCCGTGGCTGCCCCCACCCCGGAGCTCGTGGGCGCCCGGTGACCACGCAGACCACAACCGGCGCGGGCCAACTCCACATCCCGCAGCCCGCATTCGAAGGGGACTACCAGATCGACGAAGTAGTCCCCCTCGAAAGCGGCGAGGTGCTCGTGCGACCCACGCAGCACTATGCCATCTACGGCCGTCTCAACGCGGCCCGCGACAACGCTGTCCTCGTCTGCCACGCGCTCTCCGGCAACGCCGAAGTCGCCACGTGGTGGCCGCAGCTCTTCCAGCAACCCGGCGCGCTCCTTGACCTCGACCGCGACTGCGTCATCGGCATCAACATCTTCGGCTCCTGTTACGGTTCCACCGGCCCAGGCTCGGTCGATCCCGAAACCGGCCGCCTCTACGGTCCCACCTTTCCGCTCATCAATGTCCGCGACATCGTCCGCGCCCAGGCCAGGCTCATCGAGTCCCTCGGGATCAAAAAACTCAAGCTGATCATCGGCGCTTCCATCGGCGGCATGCAGGTGCTGGAGTGGGCCGTCCTCTTTCCCGACCGCGTCGCGCGCGCCATCAGCATCGGCGCGGCCCCGCTCGGCGCCATGGGCCTCGGCCTTAACCACCTCCAGCGCCAAGCCATCATGCTCGATCCCAAGTGGGCGGGCGGCTATTACCTCCCCGACGACGAGCCGCGCGGCGGCCTCGCCATCGCGCGCGCCCTCGGCGTCATCAGCTACAAAAGCGTGCCGCTCTTCGAGGAGCGCTTCGGCCGCAAGCCCAACCGCACCGGCGAGAATCCCTGGATCTCCACCGCCGCCGGACAAAACGGGCGCTTCGATATCGCCGGCTTCCTCGACTATCAGGGCCACAAGTTCAACGAGCGCTTCGACGCCAACTCCTACATCTGCATCACGCGCAGCATGGACACCTTCGATCCCGTCCGCGCGCACGCCTCGCCGTTTGCCGCCTACAGCCGCATCCAGGCGCACCTCACCATGGTCGGCATCTCCACCGACTGGCTCTTCCCGCCCGAAGAGGTCCGCTCCATGGCGGTCATCATCGCCGCCGCCGGCGCCCGCTGCGATTATCGCGAGATGGCTTCCAACCACGGCCACGACGCCTTCCTCGCCGAGCCGGGCCACCTCGTCCGCCTGCTCACCCCGGTCTTCGAATAGCAGGCCTCAGCCAATCAGCCGCAACGCTTCGTCCCACAGCCTCCGCGTCACAACACCCGCCGGCTCCGTCGATGCCAGTTTCGCCGCCTGCCCCGCCCACATCTGCATCCTCTCCGCATCGCCAGCCCGAGCCGCATCCTCCCGCATCGGCCGCGTGAAGCCGCGCTGGATCGGATAAGGGGCCGGCGGCGGTGCGCCATTTGTCACAGCCGCCCGCACATATTCCGTCGCTATGCTCCGTCCCGGCCGGCCAGTAAAGGCCCGCGTCAGCGTCGTCTCATGTGCCTCGGTTTTTCCCAGCCTCTCCGCATACACCGGGTTCGACCCCGCCTCCGGACATCGCAAAAATCCCGTCCCAATCATCGCCGCGCTCGCCCCCAGCATCAGCGCCGCCGCCACGCCGCGCCCATCCGCGATCCCGCCCGTTGCGATCACCGGCAGAGAAACCGCGTCC
>JASHPM010000137.1 GCA_030038115.1 Acidobacteriaceae bacterium
TAAATCCCCTTCAGTTCCCAGGTGTGGAAGAACGGGCTCCAGTCGATAAACTCGCGCAGCTCGGCCAGCGGGAAATTGTCGAGAACCCGCACTCCCGTGAACGACGGAACCGCGATGTCTTCCGCACGCCACTCAATCGGTGTTCGCCGCGAACGAGCCTCGGCCAGAGAGACCGCTGGCTGACGTGGCGAGGCGTGTGCCTTGCGGACCGCCGCATACTCCAAACGCAGCTGCGTCACGAACCCCGCCTTGTTCTCCTCGCTCAGCAGGCTGGTCGTCACCGGAACCGCGCGGCTGGCGTCGAGCACGTGCACCACCGGCTCGCTGTAGTGCGGCGCGATGCGGATCGCCGTGTGCGCGCGGCTGGTGGTCGCCCCGCCAATCAGCAGCGGCATCTTGAATTCCAGCCGCTCCATTTCCCGCGCCACGTGCACCATCTCGTCCAGCGACGGCGTAATCAATCCACTCAGCCCAATCACGTCGGCCTTCTCCGCCCGCGCGCGCTCCAGGATCTTTTCCGCCGGGACCATCACGCCCATGTCGATCACTTCGTAGTTATTGCAGGCCAGAACCACCCCAACAATATTCTTGCCGATGTCATGCACGTCGCCCTTCACCGTGGCCAGCACGATCTTTCCCTGCGCTTTCACCTCCTGGCCGGCCGCGGCCATCGCCGCTTTCTCCGCTTCCATAAACGGAGTCAGATACGCCACAGCCTTTTTCATCACGCGGGCCGACTTCACTACCTGGGGCAGAAACATCTTGCCTGCGCCAAAGAGATCGCCCACCACGCCCATGCCGTCCATCAGCGGGCCTTCGATCACCGCCAGCGGGCGCCCCAGCTTCTGGCGGGCTTCCTCCGTGTCCGCATCAATATAGTTGTCGATGCCCTTCACCAGCGCATGGGTCAGGCGCTCTTCCACCGTGCCCAGGCGCCATTCTTCCGTCTGCTTTTCCGTCGCTGCCTCGCCCGCGCCGGCCGCCTTGAGCGCCTCGCCGTACGTCACCAGCCGCTCCGTCGCGTCGGGCCGGCGATTCAGCAGCACGTCTTCCACCAGCGTCTTCAGCTCAGGCTCGATCTCCTCGTAGATCTCCAGCTGCCCGGCATTCACGATGCCCATGTCGAGGCCCGCGGAAATGGCGTGGTACAAAAACGCCGCGTGCATGGCCTCGCGAACCTTGTTGTTGCCGCGGAAGCTGAACGAAATGTTCGAGACTCCGCCACTCACCTTCGCGTGGGGCAGGTTGGCTTTGATCCAGCGCGTCGCGTTGATGAAGTCGACCGCGTAGTTGTTGTGCTCCTCCATTCCCGTGGCCACGGTCAGGATGTTGGGATCGAAGATGACGTCTGCGGGCGGAAAGCCGATCTCGTCGACGAGAATCCGGTACGCGCGCCGGCAGACGCGAATCTTGTCTTCGAACGTCGCGGCCTGGCCCTGCTCATCGAACGCCATCACCACCACCGCCGCGCCGTACTTCAGCACCGTCCCCGCGTGCTCGCGGAATTTCGCCTCGCCCTCCTTCAGCGAAATCGAGTTCACAATGCCCTTGCCCTGCATGCATTTCAGGCCGGCCTCGATCACCTCCCATTTCGAGGAGTCGATCATGAAGGGCACCGCGGCCACTTCCGGCTCGCTGGCCAGCAACTGCAGGAAGCGCGTCATCGCCTTCGCGCCATCGATCATCCCCTCATCCATGCAGATGTCGATCACATTCGCGCCGTTCTCCACTTGCTGCCGCGCGATTGAGACTGCTTCCTCGTACTTCCCCTCCTTGATCAGCTTCGCGAACTTCGGCGAGCCCGCCACATTGGTCCGCTCGCCGATCATGATGAAAACGCCGGATTGTTGCGTGAACGGCCGCGATCCCGACAGACGCAGCGGCTGGAACTCCTCGCCGCCCCCCTCGCGCGTTGCTCCGACTTCAGTGACTGCCTCTTCCTGAACCGGAATGCCCTGAGCCCTGAGCCCTGAGCTCTGTGCTCTGTACTCCCGCGCCGGCTGTCCCTCCAGAGCTTTAGCAATCGCCGCAATGTGCTCGGGCGTGTTACCGCAGCAACCGCCCGCAATATTGATCAGCCCTCCCCGCGCAAATTCGCTCAGATACCGGGCCATGTCGCTGGGTTGCAGGTCGAACCCCGTGGGCGACAACGGATTCGGCAAGCCGGCATTCGGATAGCACGAAATCGCAACATCCGCTTTGTTCGACAGCTCTTCGAGAAACGGATACATCAGGTCCGGCCCCAGCGAGCAGTTCAACCCAACCGAAAACGGCCGCGCATGCTCCACCGCGTCCCAGAAGGCCGCCACGGTCTGCGCGGAGATCATCGTTTCTCCGCCCCGTCCCACGGCTGCGGAGATCATGATGGGCAGCTCCCTGCCATTCGCAGTCAGGCCATCCTCATCGAACACTTCGCGAATCGCGACCAGTGCCGCTTTCGCGTTCAGCGAATCAAAAATGGTCTCAACCAGCAGCAGGTCCACGCCGCCCGCAATCAACGCACGCACCTGCTGCTTGTACGCGGCCTTCACCTGGTCGAACGTCACCACTCGGAACCCAGGATCGTCGGCGTCCGGCGAATTGGAAAGTGAAACTGTCAGCGGCCCCATCGCCCCAGCCACAAACCGCTGCCGTCCGGTGCCGTTCCCGACCCGCCCCGCCCATTCGCGGCACTGCCGCGCCGACTGTTCGTTGATCTCCCATGCCAGGTCGCCCAGGAACGGATCGTCGATTACCTTCTGATAGAACGCCGGATCTTTCCGCCCCCCGCGCTCGCGCGGATCTTCGACGAAAAATTCGCTTTGCGCGATGCTCGTCGCTCCAAACGTATTCGTCTCGATGATGTCGGCGCCGGCTTCGAGAAACCGGCGATGTATATCGCCGATCATCTTCGGCTGCGTGAGCGTGAACAGATCGCCGTTGTTCAGCAGATCCTTCTTCGCATCCCTGAAGCGCTCGCCGCGCATATCCGATTCCTTCATCCCATACGTGCGAATGGTCGTGCCCATCGCGCCGTCGATAATGGCGATGCGGTTTTCGAGGATCCTGCGAAGCGGATGCTGGCGAAAGTCTGTCATGCGAAAGGGGTTTCCACCTTAGTAACTCTGATGGTAGCGAATCGGCGGCGAATCTCGAACCTGAACGCGGGTAAACGCGCCTTCCCGCCATTAATCCCGCGAATTCCTCAGGCGAACGGAGCTTACGGCTTCAGTTCCGGTTCGATCAGCGTCAGCCCATGCGCCGGATCGCGCTTCTTCACCAGCGGTACCGGATCGCTCGTCACAAAGACCTCCAGCAACGGCGTAACGTGTGCGTCCAGAATGTGCCCGCCCCGTGTCGTCCCATCCGGCAAACCGACCACGCAATGCATGTGCACCTGCGGCTTGCCATCCAGCAGCGCAATGTCGCCGACGAGCGACACCACCTCCACCTGCTGGTCGATGGGGATCACCCGGAACATTTTCTTGTCCAGGTCGAACCACGCCAGCTTCGCATCGTGGAACCCGCCGATCGCCGTGAAGTGCGCGCTCTGCACGTGGTATTTCTCGGCGAATTCCGTCAGCCCGGCGAACGGCTCATCCCCGGGCCGAAAGATCACGGCATAATCCTTTTGTCCATTGCTGTCGCTTAGTTGCTTCACTCGCATGCCCGGCGCCGATCCGTGCGGGCCGGCCTCGGAAGGCGGCAGATATTCCGGCGTACTCTGCGCAAAGGCACAGATTGAAAAAGCGGCCGCAGACACGGCCACAAAAACCGGGCGAAGAAAAGTCTTCATGCGAAGCTCCTGCATTGAATGATGCAGCAGCCCCGCCCCAGCTGCGCAAGGGTCAGGTTATTTCATTGAACTCGACTGCGCCGCCAGCTGCCCCGGCATACCGACCACCGGAACCAGCATGTCTTCCTTGCGCATCACCAGATTCGTCGCGTTCAGGCTCGCCAATTCGAATCCGTGCCCATGCGTGATCGCGTCCGTCGGGCAGGCCTCCACGCAATAGCCGCAAAAGATGCAGCGGTTGTAGTCGATGTTGTAGACCTTCGCATAGCGCTCAGCGCTCGAAATGCGCTTCTCCGCCGTGTTCTCCGCCGCCTCAATATAAATGCAGTTCGCTGGGCACGCCGCCGCGCACAGGAAACACGCCACGCACTTCTCCAGGCCGTTTTCGTCCCGCTGCAGCACATGCGCGCCGCGATACCGTTCCTGCAGCACCGCTCCCCGCGTCGGCCCCTTGCCGTCGGGATAATTCTCCACCTCGGTGGGCCGGAAAATCTCGCGAAAAGTGACGCTCATTCCCTTCGCAATCGCCGCCGCGTTGCGCACAATCGACATAACCTTAGTATACGGAAGCTCGCTGATTCGGAAGAGATATGCAAGATCGGGGTCCGGAGCTTGCTCGCCCGTTGTTGTAATCTTACTGCGTCTTACTGCTCGGAGGGGGCACGATGGACACGACGAGAGTCTCATCCAAAGGACAAGTTGTGCTGCCGCAGGCCGTGCGCGAACGTAAGAAATGGCGGCCAGGCACCAGGCTTGTGGTCGAGGAGACAAAAGAGGGCGTGCTGCTGCGGCCCCAGAAGCCTTTCCCTCCGACCACGTTCGAGGAAGTCGAGGGGATTCTCCGCTACAAGGGGAAGCCGAGGACCCTCGCGGAGATGGACGAAGCCATCGCCATCGGGGTAAGGGACCGTCATGCTCGTGGTCGATACTAATATCGTCGTGCGCTATCTCGCGCGAGACCATGCTCCTCAGACAGCAAGAGCCGACAAGTTACTGCACAACGAGCAGATCCTGCTCCTGAAGACGGTTTTTTTGGAAACAGAGTGGGTGCTGCGTTACCGGTACGGATTCGATCGCCAGGCGATTGCGATTTCTCTTCGCGCCCTGGCAGGACTGCCAGCCGTCCATGTGGAGGATGCGCCCGCCGTGGCCCAGGCCCTCGACTGGTTTGCCGCGGGCATGGAATTTGCGGATGCCCTGCATCTGGCCAGCTCCGGCGGGGCGGATCGGTTTGCGACATTCGATCGGGCGCTCGCAACGTCGGCGCGGCAGCTGAAGACAGCGGATGTGTTTCCGCTCACCTGAGCTGGTCCCTCTCGAATCGATTTCACCGCGTGCTATGGCTCAGGGCCAGCAAAGGGAATTTCCGCAGAACATCATGGTTGCGCGTTGCCGCCCGCGGCTCCCCCGGCAACCGGCTTCTCTCCACCGCCCAGGCTGTCATGCAAAAACGCCAGCACCTTCGGAATCGCGTTCAGCGAAGACGCCGCGTTGCCCTCCGGCGTTCCACCGTAGCTGGTCATCACTCCGCTCACCGGATGCGGGACACCGTTGCTCCAGTCCGGCATAATCTCGGGTACCCCCGCACGATGCCCGGCGTGTGGATACTTCAGCACAGTGACCGGGTACGCAAAGTGCGCCTGGCGCAACCGGGCGGCAGCGGTATCGACCATCTCCGCCGATGGCCACACGCCATCGTCTTCCCCGCCAATCATCAGGATGGGGCCGTGCGTATGCTCCACCCAGATCGTGGCCCTCATGATCGCTTCCGGATCCGGCCGCCGCTCCGGAAGCGCCCACGCCAGCGGCTGCCCCTTCCAGGTCCACGCCGCGCCCAGGTTCCTGGCGCAGCAGGCTGGATGCCGCACATTGGCCGGTACATACGCCACCACCGCCCGAATCTCCGGATACATCGACCCTAGTTGCAACGCCAACTCGCCCCCACGCGACACGCCCATCACCCCGATCCGTCCGCCATCGATCTCCGGCCGCTGCATCATCCAGGCGAGCGCGTCTCCGAAATACTCCAGAGGAATATTGTGCAGATCCTCCGGCAGCCCTTCGTAGTGAAAGTAGGCGAGCGCAAAAGCAGCGAATCCTCGCGACGCCAGCCACGCCGCTCGCCGCCCAGGCAGTCCGCCCTCGGAACCGCCCAGCACCAGCACGCCCGGATGCTTCTCTTCACCCGGCGGCAGGAACAGGATTCCGTGCAGTTTGCCTTCAATCCGAATCTGCCGCACACCGTCCGCAACCGCCAGTTGCACCAGCTGGGTCGAGGCCAGTTCTTTACCCTCCTGCAGCAAATGAAACTGAATCACTTGCGATCCGAGTTGCCGCGGCGGCTCATACACATGCACATTCTTTGCGATCGGCATCATCGACCAGATCAGCCCCATCGCCGACGCCATCCGGTACGAACCCTTCACCGGCGCCGTCGCCGTATCAACCACTCCCTGCGCATCCGCCGTGAAATCCGCCTCCGACACCCAGCCCTGTCCTCCTCCATCCACCAGCTCGGCGCGAATCGTCACCGTTGAGCCCGGCTGTGTACCCGTCACCCGCACATCCGCGACCTGATCCGTCAGCACCGTCTCGGGCGTCACTTCAATCTTCTGCGCATGCGAAGAGTGCAGGAACCCCGCAATCAGGGCTGCGGCAACAATCAAACAACGGATCATAGGTCTCCTTCGGGCAAAATCATTATGCCAGCACGCCCAAACTGGCCCGGGGGCCGCGTCTTTCCTGTCGATTCCTTATCTCCGCCATGCTATCCTCAGGGTGAGCAGACCATGCGCCGCATCTTCGCCATCCCGGCTGCATTCAGCCGCAAAAGCTGGAGCGGACCCTTTGTGCGCGCCATCGCCCCCCGGCGATTTGTCAGGATTCTGCCCACCCGTACGCGACCGAGTCTCTTCGGCAGCGACTAGTCAACGCTGCCCCGGCGCACCGGCTTCGCGCCAGGTGCGAAAAGACTTCTCTCACCGGCATCGCCGTCCTGTTTCTGGAATCAGTCGATGGCTCGACAGCAGCGCCACACCGCTCACGACCTGTAAGGAGAGACCCCATGACCGCCGCATCCGAAATCCTCGCTCAGTACGGCCCCAGGCTGAAGACTCCGCTCCCCGGACCGCAGGCGCGCCGTATCGTCGAAGCCGACGGCCGCCTCATTTCGCCCAGCTACACGCGCTCTTACCCCATGGTCGCGAAGCGTGGCCGCGGTCTGCGCGTCGAAGACGTCGATGGCAACGAGTTCCTCGACTTCGCCGCCGGCATCGCTGTCGTTTCCACCGGCCATTGCCATCCCGAAGTCGTCGCCGCCATTCAGAAACAGGCCGCCGAGCTCATCCACATGTCCGGCACTGACTTCTACTACGAGGCGCTGGTCACGCTTTCCGAACGCCTCTCCTCCATCGCGCCCATGCCCGGCCCGCATCGTTTCTACTACGGCAACTCCGGCGCAGAGGCCATCGAGTGCGCGCTCAAGATCGCCCGCTACCACACGGGTCGCCAGAACATCATCGCCTTCTTCGGCGCCTTCCACGGACGCACCATGGGCGCGCTTTCGCTCACCGCCTCCAAGCCGCAGCAGCGCCGCCGCTTCGCCCCGCTGGTCCCCGGCGTCACGCATGTGCGCTATCCCTACGCCTATCGCGGCTGTAGCGGCGGCCCGCAGGAAGAAGAAGCCTTCGCTCTCAGCTGTGCACGCTATATCGAAGAGAAGCTCTTCCGCACCACCCTGCCACCCGAAGAAGTCGCCGCCATCTTCGTCGAGCCCATCCAGGGCGAGGGCGGCTACGTCGTCGCTCCCACCATCTTCATGCAGGAGCTGCGCCGCATCTGCGACAAGTACGGCATCCTCCTGGTCGCCGACGAAGTACAGTCCGGAGCGGGCCGCACCGGCAAGTGGTGGGCCATCGAGCACACCGGCGTCCAGCCCGACATCGTCTGCATGGCCAAGGGCATCGCCTCCGGCATGCCCCTCGGCGTCTGCATGACCCGCGCCGCCATCATGGACTGGAAGCCCGGCTCGCACGCCTCCACCTTCGGCGGCAATCCCGTTTGCATCGCCGCCGCCCTCGCTACCCTCGACGTCCTCGAGCGCGAAGGCCTCTCGAACGCCGCGCGCCAGGGCGAGAAGATGTTCAGCCGACTCCGCCAATGGCCGGCCAAACATCCGGTCATCGGCGACGTCCGCGGACGCGGCCTCATGATCGGTCTCGAAATCGTCAAGGACCAGCAGACCCGCGAATCGGCCCCGCTCGTGCGCGACCGCATCGTCGACCTGGCCTTCGAGCACGGTCTGCTCATCCTCGGCTGCGGTGAAAACTCTATCCGCCTGGCGCCGCCGCTCATCGTCAACGAACATGAAGCGGCCATCGCTCTCGACATCCTCGAGGAATGCGTCAAAGTTGCCGAAGAAGAACTGGCGCATCCGCCGGCGCTGGCTGGATCCGCCGTCTAACCACGTGAATCTTGCGGGATCCCCAAACCTGCCCTGAGCAAGGCTCGCGTCAGCGACCGAGTCGAACGTAGTCCCACACGCAGCCTCAATCCAGCGGCCCCCGACCGTTGCCGCGCCGGGCCTGTCGCTTCGCCTGCCGCCCAAAGAAGATCCCCGCCACCAGAAACACCGCGGAGATGAGCGCGTTCGTCAGCCCCATTCGCAGGTTGCCATGGCGCATCGCCAGCGCGGCGTTCAGGAACCACACCGCTGCGCCCAGATACCAGATCCAATTGAAATTGCGGCTCACGTTCTCCTGGGATGCGCCGCCCGAGGCGGTTGCCACTCCTTAATCTCCATAGTAAAACGTCACTTCTCCAGACACCGCGAGCGCCGCATTTGTTCCGCTATATCCGTTCCTCCCCCACCCATTGTTGTGCTACACTATTATTGATTTTGTGCTACAAAGGGAGGGCGACTGTGCCTGTAAATGCCAGCAAAGGGAAACGCGCTCCCATGCCTCGTGGCATGTCGCGGCTCAAGATGCATGCCATGCGGACAATGGCTCAGGAAAAGGGCCTGCTGAATGGGAAAACGCAGATGGTGCGTGGGCGGATGCCTGAAACTCTGGTGCGAGCGGCCAAGAAGAACACCGGAATCGAATCCGATACGGAGCTGATCCGGCTTGGGCTGGAGACGCTGGCTAATCAGGACAACTATGGAGCCTGGCTCATCAGCCAGCGTGGCACCATCCCCCCGGATATCGATCTTGAATACTGACCTCGCCTCCTCGTTAGGTCGATGGAACCGCGTCTCCCCAGCGAGAAGGAAGGACGATCAGCTGCCTTTTGTCGGAGAGGGTCTGCTGCCGGAACCGATCCTGCTTGATACGACGGTTTACGTCGACGTCCTGCATGACAAACTCTCGCAACCTCTGCAGCGGGAAATTGCTCGTGCGACACCATGGCATTGCTCAATTGTGGAGTCGGAGATGGCCTATCTGTGCGGTCGCCTCGACCCAGCTCATCCCGGCACCAGTCACGTGGTTCGGCAAATTGCCAGCGTCGTGGACCATTGGCCCGAGAATCGCGTCGTCAGCCCCGACCGCGCCATCTGGCGCGAAGCTGCCATCCTCACCGGCATTCTCGCGCGCCTCCACCATGCCCGAGCCGAAGACCGCGGGCGTACCATGAACGACGCCCTCATCTTCCTCAGCGCCCTGCAGCATAACTGCACGGTGCTCAGCCGCAACGTCCGCGACTTCGACCTGCTGATGCAGCTGGTACCAGCAGGAAAGGCCGTCTTTTACCGCATCCAGTAAGTCGCATACCATCGCCGCCCCCACCCCCACCCCCGCTGTGCTACCATCCCTGTTCCTGTGGACCAGGACTCGGAGATGCCCCGAAATCCTGCCTCCACAGCTCTGCTTTTTATGCCGGATCAGGACCGGGGTTTCCGGTTTCCGGTACGCTTCCATCGCGCGCCGGTGCACATCCCGCCTCGCATGAGACGCCCTCCGTGACGCCCTTTCGAAATCTCTGTGCCCGCCATCACATTGCCCCGTCCGCTTTTGGTTTCTACTTGCCTGTTTTCGGCCTCGCCTCGCGCGAGCCGCTTCCATTTCGCTGAACAAGGAGCATTCCATGAAAACCTATCCGGGAAGTGAGATCCGCAACGTAGCTGTAGTGGGGCATGCGCACAGCGGCAAGACCACGCTCGTCTCCGCTCTGCTGCATGCCGCTAAAATGACCCCCACCCTCGGCCGCGTCGAAGATGGATCGGCCGTCACTGCCTACGACGAAGAAGATGTCGCCCGCGGCACCACCATGCAGAACGCCCTGGCCTTCGCCGAATGGAATGGCGTCAAGGTCAACTTCATCGATACCCCCGGCTTCCACATGTTCGTGCACGAAGCCCGCTGCGCCATGGTCCCCGTTGAAGCCGCCCTGGTCACGGTCAATGCCGTCAGCGGCGTCGAGCCCATGACCGAGCGCGTCTGGAAATACGCCGAAGAGTTCAATCTGCCTCGCGCCGTCGTCATCAATCAGATGGACCATCCCCGCGCTGCGGCCTCCGCCGAATCCACCTTGAGCGCGCTCAGCGAGCGCTTCGGCCGCCAGTGCATCCCCGTCCAGCTGCCCATCGCGGACGGCAAAGGTTTTGAAGGTGTCGTCGACCTCGTCACCATGGAGGCGTTTTTCTACACGCCCGGTGGCGACGACCACGGCAAGATCGGCGAAATCCCCGCATCCCTCAAAGAACCTGCCCAGCGCGCCCACGAAACCCTGGTCGAACTGGTCGCCGAAGGCAAAGACGAGCTGATGGAAGAATTCTTTCGCGAAGGTACCATTCCCGAACAGCACCTCATCACCGCGCTGCACGAAGCTATCCGCGAAGACCGCATCTTCCCTGTGCTCTATGCCAGCGGTCTGGCCAATGTTGGCACCGATCACCTGCTCGACTTCCTTAAGGTCTACGCGCCCGCGCCCATCGAGCGCGAACCCGTTGCCGCCCGCGCCGCTCTTCATGCCGTGGCTGCCGCCAATGGCGAAGGGGCCGTCGCCGCCAGCGCCGACCAGTCGCCGGAGATCGTCATGCGCAAGGTGGCCGACACCGAGCCGCTCTCCCTCTATGTCTTCAAAACCATGACCGACCCCTTCGCCGGCCGGATCACCTTCTTCAAAATCTTCTCCGGCGTCCTCAGGAACGACGGCACGGCGCAGAACTACTCCCGCCGCACGGCGGAAAAGTTCTCCCACCTTTCCGTCATGCAGGGCCGTACCCCTGTCGCCGTCGGCGAACTGCACGCCGGCGATCTGGGCGCGGTTGCCAAGCTCAAAGAAACACTCACCGGCGACACCCTCGGCGACAAGAGCCACGAAATCTTCTACGAGCCCGTCGCCATCCCCGAGCCCGCCATGACCTGGGCCATCGAACCCAAATCACGCGCCGACGAGGACAAGCTCGCTCCTGCCGTTCACAAGCTCATGGAAGAGGACCTCATGGTCCGCTTCTTCCGCGATTCACAGACCAACGAATTCCTCATCGCCGGCGCCGGTCAGCCCCACATTGAATCCCTTGTCAGCAAACTGCGCAAGCGTTACCACACCGAGGTCACGCTCAAGGCGCCCCGCGTGCCCTACCGCGAGACCATCCGCGGCCGCGCCGACGCCCAGGGCCGTCACAAAAAGCAGACCGGCGGACACGGCCAGTATGGCGACTGCAAAATCAAAATGGAGCCACTCGTCCGCGGCGGCGGCTTCGAATTCGTCAACGATGTCTTTGGCGGAGCCATCCCGCGCAACTTCATCCCCGCCGTTGAAAAAGGCATTCGCGAATCCGCCGCGCGTGGTTTCCTCGCCGGCTATCCCGTCGTCGACTTCAAAGTCATCCTTTACGACGGCAGCTACCATGACGTCGACTCCAACGAGCTTTCCTTCAAGATGGCCGGCCGCATCGCCTTCCGCAAATGCATGGAGCAGGCTAAGCCCACGCTGCTGGAGCCGATCATGAGCGTCGAAATCGAAGCCCCGCAGGAGTTCGCCGGCACGCTCATGGGCGACCTCAACCAGCGCCGCGGCCGCGTCCAGGGCATGGACGGCCACGGCGCCAGCACCATCATCCACGCCGAAGTCCCTATGGCCGAGATGCTCACCTACGGCCAGACCCTCACCGCCATGACCCAGGGCCGCGGCAGCTTCCATATGGAAATGGACCACTACGACATCGTCCCGCAGCTCATCGCGGACAAGATCGTCGCCAACGCAAAGAAGCCCACAGGAGAAGAAGAGGAAGAATAGAGCCAGGCATTCGCCGCAAACAGCAAGGCCCGCCATTTCGGCGAGCCTTTGATCTTTGATTTGCTGCTAGGAGAACATTGCGCCCACCACCTTCAGGATGAGCGTCACCACCCACCATCCCCACACCGCGATCGCCGCCTGGCCTTTCTTGATGTTGCCGACCATCGCGCATCCGATGGTCAGCAGCACCAGCGCCCAGATGGTGAAAATATCCAGTCCCCCGCCCAGTGCGATCAGCGTCTTGGGCCAGTCCTGCGGCATGTAGTAGCCCAGATTCGTCCCCACAAAGTTTTTCAGGTTGAACGAGTCCGGGTCCACAAACCAGGTGGCGACAATCCCCAGAATTCCCTGGATTGCCCACGGCAGGGTTGCGTAAAACCACACTGCCAGCATTTGTCCGAACTTCGAGGTGCCGCCGAAGCCGAAATTAATCGTTGCCATCAGGATGGCCGCTATGATGATGGCCCCGATCAGGCCCAGCACCGGGGTGCCCCAGAACGTGTACTTCGTGATATTCGCGCCCAGCTTGATCGTAGCGGCCTGCTGATCGGCAGTCGCCTGCTCGTACCTCTGCATCTGCGCCGGGCTCTGATGCAGGATGTTCGTGTAGGCCTTTTCCCAGCCAATCTTCTGCTGCACCACATACCCGAAAGCCACCGTGACGATCACCCCGAT
>JASHPM010000138.1 GCA_030038115.1 Acidobacteriaceae bacterium
GACGCGCCAGATCGGATGCGAGCTGGACCACCGTGTACGGCGGAGGAAGCTTTCGACTCCTGCCGTGCCCGCGCAAATCGGGAAGAACAACGCGATAGCGGCTCGCGAAATGCTCGATCACCGGCTCAAACATCTCTCCGGTGACCAACAGCCCATGCACCAGCAGCAGAGGCGGCCCCGTTCCTCGCTCAGCGAAGGAGAGAAGGTCCGGGGATACCTGAACCGAACTCATAACCGTTCCCCTTCGACGGATTCTCTACTCCACCCCCGCCTCCGGCGCTCTTCTCCCCCGCTTCGGTTTTTCAGGCTCGGCTTCCGGCTGTGGTTCCCGCGACGCATCGTAGAACAGCAGCCGCCCGCACGATTCGCACGTCAGAACTTCGCCCGCCCGAATCTGGTTCCACATCTGCGGCCGCAATCCGATATGGCAGCCCAGGCACCGTTGCCCCTGCGCATAGGCCACGCCTGTCCCGCGGCCCCCGGCCACGCGATCGTAAACCGTCAGCAACTCCTCCGGAACCGCCGCCCGCTCCTCGCCCCTTCGCCGCGTCAGTTCCTCCAGCCGCTTCTGCTGCTCCGCCGACGCCGCCCGCGCGTCTTCCTTCTCGATCTCCACCGCCCTGGTGCTGTCCTTGAGCTCGCTCTCCGCCGCCTTGCGCTTCTGCTCCAGCTGCTCCGTCCGCTCCATGCTCTCCAGCTCCCGGTCTTCGATCTTTCGGATCTCCGTCTCGGCAAACTCGATCTCATGCTGGAAGGCGCGATACTGCTCGTTCGTCTTCACGCTCGACATCTGCTTGCGGAATTTCGCAATCTTCTGCTGCTGGTCCTTCAGGTCGCTTTCCATTCGCCGCCGCAGCGCCTCTTCGTCCTTCAGCGCCTTCACCGCCTGCTCGACGGCTGTTTTTTCCGCCTGTAAGTTCGCCTCCAGCGCCGCCAGCCGCTTCGGCAGCGCGGCAATCTCCGCGCGCAGCTGCGCTGTTTCTCCATCAATCGTCTGCAGGCGCATCAGCGCCTCAAGTTCGGCATGCATAGCGAATTTGCAGTCTACCACCGGCTTACCGGCGTTTTGATCGACCCTTACCGCGGGATCACCGCTGCGTGACCCTGTTTCCGCGCAAACTCGAATAGTGCCCGGTCAAATGTCACCAGCGCTGCTCCCGTTCCCGCCGCGAACGCCAGCAACCAGCAGTCGCCCACCCACTTCGATGATGGTTTCGCCGCGAATGGCTCCATTGCTTCACGAAACGCAGCCTCAACGTCGCGTGGCTCCGGATAAAACTCTACTCGTGGATCTTCCCTCCAGCCGTCGTACGTGCTCCACGCTTCCTGTATGGTAAGTACCCGCCCGCCCATGGCTGCCGCATTTGTCAAAAGGCGAAGGAGCCCGATCTGCGTGTACCGGGAGAAAGCCACGCGGGATTCTGCGGACACCGATCCCATCCATCGCCATGCCGCTGAGTTGTGCGTGTGTCCTTCGACGGAAAGGGCCAGCCAGACGTTCAGATCAGGAAAAAATAAGGTCATGCGGGTTCTCATCCACTGGAAACCGCGGTCCCAGCTTGCCTTTGCCGCGGACCATCGGTCCCGTCATCCGGCGCCCTTTCTTTTTCTCCGCATAGGCCTGTTCCAGGGCGCGCACGATCAGCGAACGAATCGAGACGCCCTGACTTGCGGCCCGATGCCGCAGCTTTTCATGCAGCGGCTCTGGAATATCGACTGTGGTTCTTACGGCCATGACATAATTATGTCACAACCTGCAGCCCTACGCCGTCACTCAGCCTCTGAGAGAGCCTCGGCGCCTCCGGACCCGTCGGCCGCCCTTGCCACTTTCCCCAGTTTTCCTGCATCCTCATTGCACACCCCAGCCTCCAACACTCATCGATGCCCCAGGACCCCGACGCCAACTGGAAACCGAAGCATAATCCCTGGGCCGTCGCGCTCACCGTCACCCTCGCCACTTTCATGGAGGTCCTCGACACCTCCATCGCCAACGTCGCCATTCCCCATATCGCCGGCGGCCTCGGCTCCTCCCAGGACGAAGCCACCTGGGTCCTCACTTCCTACCTCGTCTCCAACGCCGTCATCCTCCCCGCCAGCGCCTATCTCGTCGGCTTCCTCGGACGCAAGCGCTTCTACATGATCTGCGTGGCCCTTTTCGGCCTCAGTTCCATGCTCTGCGGCCTCGCGCCCTCGCTCCCGCTGCTCATTTTCTTCCGTGTCCTCCAGGGCGCCGGCGGCGGCGGTCTCCAGCCCAGCGAACAGGCCATCCTCGCCGACACCTTCCCCCCTCAAAAACGCGGCCAGGCCTTCGCCGTTTACGGAATGGCCGTCGTTCTCGCTCCCGCCATCGGTCCCACCCTCGGCGGCTGGATCACCGACAACTACACCTGGCGCTGGATTTTCTTCATCAACGTCCCCATCGCCATCCTCTCCCTCGTCCTCACCTCGCGCATCGTCGAAGATCCGCCCCACATCCGCAAAGAAGTCGCCCTCCAGCGCAAACGCGGCCTCAACCTCGACTACACCGGTTTCGGCCTCCTCGCCGTCGGCTTCGGCTCCCTGCAATTTGTCCTCGATAAGGGCCAGGAGAACGACTGGTTCGGCTCCCACATCATCACCACCTTCTTCGTCCTCTGCGCCGCTGCCCTGGTCTTCCTCATCTTCTGGGAAATCGCCCAGATTCGCCGCGGACAAAGGCCCATCCTCGACCTCACCATGTTCCGCAACCGCACTTTCGCCGTCTCTGCGCTTCTGATGTTCGTCCTCGGCTTCACCCTCTTCGGAACCACCGTTCTCATCCCGCTCTTCGTGCAGCAGCTCATGGGCTACACCGCCGAGCAGGCCGGCCTCGTCATCTCTCCCGGCGGCATCGCCATTCTCTTCCTCATGCCCCTCGTCGGCTTCCTCGTTGGCCGCGTCGACAACCGCTACCTCATCGTTGTCGGATTCGCCATGCTCTCCTCGTCCCTCTGGGCCCTCCACACTATCGACGTCCAGGCCAGCTACTCCTACGTCGCCTGGATGCGCATCTTCCAGGCCTCCGGCCTCGCCTTCCTCTTCGTCCCCATCAACACCCTCTCCTACACCGACGTTCCCCGCGAGAAGAACAATGACGTCTCCGGCCTCATGAACCTCGCCCGCAATATCGGCGGCAGCTGCGGCACCTCCTTCTTCGTCACCATCCTCGCCCGCCGCAGCCAGTTCCACCAGGATCGCCTCGCCATGCACCTCAACGCCGCCAGCTCCCAGCTGCGCCAGGCCGTCGGAAATCTCTCCGGCCATTTGCAGCAGAACGGACTCACCGCGTCTCCCGCCCAGGCCCGTGCCCTTGCCCAGGGCAGCCTCTACCAGCAACTCCTCCAGCAAAGCACCCAGCTCGCCTACCTCGACGTCATCGCCATCCTCTCCATCGGCGCGGCCTGCATGATCCCCCTCATCTTCCTCATGAAAAAACGCCGCGGCGGGGGCCCCGCTGCCGCGCATTGATTCACCGCGCTCGCTCCCAAGGTTTAGAATTCTTGTTCACGCATACCACCCGGCTTTCAGCCTGCGTCGGGTTCTTCCGGGAGCTTCGTTTGCGCAAGACCCTTCGCCATCGCCTTCCGCGCCTTGTCCCTGTCTTGTTCACGCTGGCCGCTCTGTCGGCGCTGCCGCTGCGCGGCCAGGACGACCACCCCTGGACCGTCGCCGAAATCTTCGGCCATCCCGGCAGCCTCACCGGCGAACCGCCCCAGGGCATCAGCTGGTCCCCCGATGGCAAACGCGCCACCTGGATTGACGAAAGCGGCGACCTCCTCGAAATCGATCCCCCCGATCCCAAACCCCACCGGCTCATCCCCTACGCCAAAATCGCCACCCTGCTCAATGCCGCCATTCCTGAGCGCGACCGCGATCACCGCGCCCGCTACGACGAGCCCGACTACATCTGGGCCCCCGACTGTGAGCACCTCCTCTTCGACACCAATGGCGCCCTCTGGCTCTTCAATCTCAAAAACGGCACCGGCGTCGAGATCGGCAACTCCGGTATGATGTCCGGCGACGATCCCAAATTTTCCCCCAACGGCCAGCTCGTCTCCTGGCTGCGCGACGGCAATCTTTACGTCCAGCGCCCAGACGGCTCCACGCCGCCCCTGGCTCTCACCGACACCTCCGACGCCCCAGTCCTCAATGGCGGCATCGACTGGGTCTACCGCGAAGAGCTCGATGTGCGCAGCAACTACTTCTGGTCGCCCGACTCGCGCGAAATCGCCTACCTCCAGATGAACGAGACCAGCGTGCCCCAGTATCCGCTCGTCGACTGGATCCCCATCCATGCCAGTGTCGACATGCAGCGTTATCCGCAGCCCGGCGACCCTAATCCCGGTGTGCGCATCGGCATCGTCGGCGCCGGCGGCGGCAGCACCCGCTGGATCAGAATCCCCATCGACTCCGGCAACGACTACATCCCCCGTTTCGGCTGGGTCAATTCCCACATCCTCTGGATCGAAACTTTAACCCGCAATCATCAGCACCTCGATTTGTGGTTCGCCGACGCCCATACCGGCGACTTTCGCCGCGTCCTCCAGCAATCCGATCCGAAATACTTCGCCGAAACCTACGATCTCCGCTTCGTCGGCGATCACCAGCTCCTGCTCCTCAGCTGGCGCGACGGCCACACCCACATCTACCGTTACACCTTCAATGCCAACAACCCCTTGGCCGATCTGGCGCAGCTTGCCGGCCAGGTCGAAAGCGGCGACTACGAAGTCTTCTCCATCAAGGCCGTCGACGAGAACGCCGGGACCATCTGGTACACCTCCAATCAGGGCGATCTGCGCCAGCAGCAGGTCTGGGCCGTTCAGTTCGATGGCCTCAGCAAGCACCAGCTCACCCAGGGCGGCGGCGTCCACGAGCCCACCTTCCCCGGCCACGGCGGTTCCTTCATCGATTCCTGGTCATCCCTCCTTTCCCCGCCCACCGTTGCTCTGTGCAACGCCGGCGCCCCCACGGCTCCAGGCGTGGTCTGCACGCCTTTCTGGCATTCCAAACCCCTCCCGGATCACAGGCTCCTCGAGCCGCAATTCCTTGAGCTCACCGCCTCCGACAAGACCACGAAACTCTACGGCACCCTCCTGCTCCCTCCGGATAACGACTCCCCGCACAGCGTTCCTCTCATCGTCAACCCCTACGGTGGTCCCGGCCTTGGCACAGTGCGCGATCACTGGGGAGAGAAGCACTTCCTCTTCGACCAGCTTCTCGCTGAGCACGGCTTCGCCGTTCTCCATGTCGACAATCGCGGCATGGCCGGCCGCGGTCGCGACTTCGAACAGGTCGCTTACCACAACTTCGGCCCCCCTCAGTTCGCCGATCAGATGGCCTCCATCGACCAGGTGCTCAACCGCTTCCCGCAGCTCGATCCCCACCGCCTCGGCTGGTGGGGCTGGAGCTGGGGCGGCAGCTTCACCCTCTTCGCGCTCTCCCACAGCGACAGCTTCCTTGCCGGTGTCGCCGGTGCTCCCGTCACCGACTGGCGCGACTACGACTCCATCTACACCGAGCGCTATCTCGGCCTGCCTTCCGACGACGCGCAGAACTACCACGACGATTCCGATGTCACCAGCGCCGGCGACCTCAAAGGCCACATCCTCATCCTCCATGGCACCGGCGACGACAATGTCCACATCGAAAACGACACGCAGTACATCCAGAAGCTCATCGAGGCCGGCATCCCCTACGACTACAACATTTATCCCCGCAAAACCCACTCCGTCTCCGGTCCCGACGACCAGACCGAGCTCTATAACAAAATCCTCGACCACTTTGATCGCTATCTGAAAGAGCCCGGCGCTCGAGCGGAAACACCCGCCGAACCCGTAAAACCCTGAGCCGACCTGCAACCTGTAACCTGCAACCTTGTAACCTGCAACCTTGTAACCTGCAACCTGTAACCTGCAACCTGTAACCTGCAACCTGTGATCCCCAACTCTGCCGATCTCATCCGCGGCCGCACCACCCTCGGCGACTTCGAGCTCGCCGTCCTCAGCGACGGCCACTACTTCCTCGACGGCGGAGCCATGTTCGGCGTCGTCCCCAAACCCCTTTGGGAAAAACGCGCTCCCGCTGACGGCCAGAACCGCATCCTCCTCGGCCTCAATACCGTCATCGTCCGCACCGGTAAGCACACCATCGCCATCGAAACCGGAATCGGTAACAAACTCAGTGACAAATTACGCGAAATCTACGGCGCGCAGCAGCAGCTCCTCCACGCCTTTGCCGCTGCCCACATCCGCCCCGAAGAAATCGACATCGTCATCAACTCCCACCTCCACTTCGACCACTGCGGCTGGAACACCACGCAGACCCCCGACGGCCGCATTGCTCCCACTTTCCCCAACGCCCGCTATTTCGCGCATCGCGGCGAAGTCGAGCACGGCCATCTGCAGCTCGAGCGTGACGCCATCAGTTACATCTCCGAGAACTACAACCCCCTCGTCGCGTCCGGCCAGATGACGCTGCTCGATACTCGGCCCGGCGAGATCACGCCCATCGTCCCCGGCATCTCCGTCGAATGTTTCCCCGGCCACACTGCGCAGTTGCTCGGCGTCCACATCGAATCCGCCGGGCAGCACGCCTGCTACATCTCCGACCTGATCCCCACCAGCGCGCACCTCGACATCACCTGGGTGATGGGCTACGACCTCGACCCCGTCCGCTGCATCGCCGAGCGCAAACGCTTCTACGCGCGCGCCATCCCCGAGCGATGGATGGTCCTCTTCACCCACGACCACCATCGGCCCATTGCCCGGCTAT
>JASHPM010000013.1 GCA_030038115.1 Acidobacteriaceae bacterium
GCTCGCTGGGCGAGGTTTTTTCTTTTCTAACTTCATCGGCTCTCCATGTGAGCGGCTCAGACGAAGCGCGCCACCCAGGCGGCCAGCACCGCGGCGGCCAGGGTGGACAGCGCATTCACGGCGTCGTTGTTGAGCCAGCCGCGGCGCTCCGGGATGGCTCCGAGAAGACTGTCCACGAGGGTTCCCGCGATACCGCAGCCAAACGCGACCGTCGCATCGATGTGACTGAGCGGCAGTACGGCCCACCCCATCACGATGACAACGGCAGCGGCGGCGCTTCCGCACAGCGTGCCGGTGAGGCTCACCGCTCCATCGGTTCCCGCGGGAACGAGATGCAGGGTGGTGATGAGGCGCGGTTCTCCGCCCAGAACCTGACCCAGCTCGGAGGAAACGGTATCGGCAGTGGCCTCGGCCATGGCGGCGAGCATTGCGGTCATGGCTTCCCGGCCTCCAAAAGCGACCGGACTAAAAATATGCGCCGCCGAGAGCGGTATCCCGGCCAGCACCGCGACACCCAGATTCGCCGCCACCTGCGAAGCGGTTCGCCCTCGCCGCGCCTCGGCAATTCCGAGGGCCTCTTTCCGCCTCCGGCCGAAGCGTGTGGCCGCGAACGTGAGCAGCAGGAGCGCCAGCAGCGGCCACAAGGCGGTCCGCAGGCCCGGTGTCTGCAGATAGAGCGCCGCGCAAAAAATCGCTCCCGTGAGTGCGGCGCCGAGGGTGGCGGCGCGCGTGGCGTACACCAGCACCGCCAGACCTGCACTGATGGCCGTCGCCTGCCACAGCATGGGATCGGTCCAGGCCTGGCCCATCTGCAGAAAAACCCAGGTCCCCGCAAAAGGAACGAACGCCAGCAGCACCGCTTGCGATTGCCAGCGCAGCGCCGTCTGCCGTGCTCGACGATCCCGACCGTTCTCCTCGCTCATGGCGCCGCCCGACGAAGCGCGCGAACCCAGGCCCGTACAGTACAATCATCTTTCTATACCGTTTCTGTAAACACTGGGTCCTGACAGGTACTGGCTACGTGCAGCCGCTTTTCCACTTAGCGGCTGCGTCGAGATTGCGGCTGCGGGAAACACCATTTGCAGAAACGGTCTATCAGCAACTCAGTTGAGCCTGCGCCGTACGGCGGCCCGGGCTGAGGAGTCGGGTACTTGCGAGTGCGTAGCATGACATGGCTGGATCGCCTTCGCGGCGGATCGAGCTCGATTGTGAACCGGCCGGTGCGCAGGGCCGGAAGCATCGTTCACAGCGTTCTTTACAACCCAGGGATCGTGACCGCGGCGCTGGCCGGCATGTTCGCCGTCATCGTGACCCTGGCCGCAGGTTGCGGGAACCAGTATCGCCCCGTGATCACCCCCGTTCAGCCTACTGGCCCGGCAGCACTGCCTTCGGCTTTCATCACGGTCGTTTCCCAGCCCGGGTTCAGTCCGTTACCGGCGGGCGTCACCGGACCGTGCAGCGGGACCGCGTTCTCCACGCCCAGCATCTACACGCTCCTGGATTTCTCCGGGGACTCCGTCGTAGCGCAGGCCGACGGCGGCCTGGGTCCGATTACGTTTTCGCTGGAATCGGGCGGCGCCGACGTCTATTCCCCGAACTGCGATGGAACGCTGACCACCGCGCAGTCCACGACCACTTCGCTGCTGACGAAATTCGTGCTCACCAGCACGTTGCTGCCGGGTTCCATACCCACCAATACCCTGCTGGCCAACGGCGATCTGTATGTGACCGAAGCAGGACTGCACGGTCCCACCTGTCAGACGACGAACTGCGTAGCGCAGATGACCGGCTCTCCTTCGGCGCTGAAGCAGGAGATCCCGGTGGCTCCGTCTCTGATCAACCTGACCGGCTTCAGCACCGGTGAGCGCGTTTATGCCATCAGCCAGGGCAATTCCGGCGGAGGCGCGCAGCCGGCGTGGGGTGACTGCGCCAATCCCGCAGCGGTTACCGCGAATGGCGAAGCGGATGCGATCGAGACCACCACTAACACCATCTCCGCGCGTCTGCCGCTGGGAATTTGCCCGGTGTACGGCTTTATGACCCAGGACACGCTGCGCGTCTTCATCATGAACCGCGGCAGCGGGACGGTCACGGTGATCAACTCCCAGCTCAACGCCATCGACAGCACCAATCCAAACTTAGGGCCGAACGGCACCATCACCGTTGGCGCGGGGCCGGTCTACGCCGACTATTACCGGCTTGGACAAGTGCTGGTGACTGCAAACTACGACTCGAACACCATCAGCATCATCGATGCCAGCCTCGATGTTTACGGCAATGACAGCGCGTCCTTCGGTACCGTCCTCGCCACAGTCCCGGTAGGACTGCATCCGGTTGAGGTTTCCGTGCTGCAGGATGGCAGCCGCGTCTACGTCGCCAACCAGGGAGATATCGCGGCTGGAACGCCCGGCAGCGTCACCATTGTGAACCTGGTGAATTACACGGTGGAGAAGACCATCCCGCTCACAGCAAACCCGCACGCCATTGGAGCGATCTACAACTACCCCATCGGCAAGGTGTACGTGGCTTCGCAGAACAGTCCCTACCTCACGATTATTTACACCGACACGGATGATGTGACTGTGACACCGGAGATGGAGGGCAACATCGTCGATATGCACGTGAACGCGCAGTATCCCGGACAAGCGACGGCCGGCGCCCTCAACTACCAGACCGAGAGCCGCTCGGTGGGATCGGGAGCACCGTAAAGACAGCCCGTAGCCGGTGGCGAGTAGCCAGTAGTCAGCAGGGAGTGGAAGAGCGCGAAACAATTGCTGCTGGCTGTGCGTCCAAGGGATCGGAGCTTCCGGGAGACAGAACAACGGCCCGGATGCTCCGGGTTTGCGACGTTGCCGAATCGACAGCTCTGCGGAGGTTGGAAATCGTGCGGGCCGCAGCAGAACTTCACTGATTAGTGCCGATGGGCGCGCGCGGCCGGGTGAGTTACGATGTCGGGACGCGATGTACTTCTCTGCACTTTTGCCCTGGTTACCTTCACTGGATTAACGGGATGCACCGGCGGCTCGTCAAGTCCACCGCCAATACCACAGCCAACCCCGACTTCGGTCATCTTTGTCGAATCGCCGCCGTCGTCGCTGGCCGTCAACGCGAAGACGACGGTGTATGCGGTGACGCAGTTCTCTTCCGCGGGGAGCAATGAGAATACCTTCGTCACCTACGCGGTGAGCTGCGCGAGCACGAATGCGTGCGGCACGCTGAGCGCGAGCGATGAAGTGGGCGCGATGGTCTATACCGCGCCTCCTGCCGTTCCCTCCCCCGCGAACGTGACGGTGACGGCGACATCGGTGGCGGACACCTCCCTGTCCAAATCGGCGACCATCACCATCGTGCCGCCGATTCCCATTGCGGTGACGCTGTCATCAGCGCCGGCATCGCTTGAGGTAAATGCACAGTTCGTGTTCGATGCGGGGATCGCGAACGACGTCAGCGCGAATCCAGAGGTGACATGGTCGGTCAGTTGCGGCGGCACAGCGTGCGGTTCGTTCAATCCGGCGACGACGACGAACGAGGCGCAGACGACCTATACCGCGCCAGCCACAGTTCCTCCGGGCAATACAGTCACGGTGACGGCGACCTCGGTTACGGATACGACGAAGTCGGCTTCGGCAAGCATTGTGATTACACCGCAGGCGCCGACCCTGGCCAACGGGACGTATGTATTTCAGGTAGCGGGGATCGAGACCACTGGGAGCAGCTTCGTCACCGGCGTGCTGACTGCGCAGAATGGCCAGATCACGGCGGGCGAGCAGGACGCGATCTTTGACGATGGCGATTCTGGCCCTTACTCCCAACTCCAGCAGTTCAGTGGTGGCACCTATGCCACAACGGCGGATGGGAACCTGGCCATCACGATCCAGCTGGGACCGGGGCCGTACGACACTGAAACTCTGAACGGCACGCTGGCTTCGGCTCAACAGGGCTTCATCGGCGGGATCGATGGAGTACCTGGCAACGGCACGCTGGAGTTGCAGACATCGACCGCGGCCCCTTCGGGCGGGTACGCGTTCGCGCTGGACGCGGCGAACTTCTCGGACGGTTCGCCGTGGATCGATGGCATCGTGAATGTGGACAGCGCGGGCGGAATCTCCGGCAACGGCAGCCTTCTGGATTTGAATTGGGAGGGATTCTTCTACGGCGGCTCGCAGACCATCGGCGCGAGCACGGTGTCGGCGCCGGACGCTTACGGCCGGGTGCTGTTTCAGCTGAATCCAACCAGCAACTCGGCGGTGCAGCCGCTGTACGTAGCGGGGTACGTGGTGGATGCGACCCACATCCGCCTGATCGACGTGGGGACTGCGAACAACAGCTACGTGGTGCAGGGAGCCGCGGGCGGCGTGGCGCTGGGGCAGGGCGCCAACACCGGCCAGTTCAGCGGCGCATCGGTGGCCGGGTCGAGCTATGTGTTCGGCGCAGAGGGTGAGGATCGAAACGGCACTCTGCAGATCGCCGGGGTAATGACCTTCAACGCCGGGGGCAGCGTGACGGGCACACTGAACTGGAATGACCAGGGCGGAAACTCGCCCACGACTCCTCTGGCTTTCACCGGAAGCTACACAGTGGATCCGACGGGGCGGGTGACGCTGACCGGCCTGACCGACGGCTCCAGCTTCACTTACTCACTGCATCTTTACCTGGACGGAAACGGCGGCGGGCTGGTGCTCTCCGCCGACACTGAGGATGTCTTCGCGGGGCGGGCGTTCCAGCAACAGGCGGGTGCATTTACCGCAGCGTCGTTCAGCGGCAGCTACGGGCTGAACGCGAGCGTGTATGGCGTTCCGCAGGACGGCCTACCCGAGTTCGCAAGCGCGGTGGGACCGATCACGGTGACACCGGGCCCCGGAGTGGACAACGTTGCGGGATATGCGGATCTGGGCGCGGGAGCAGCCGACTTCGCCGTTGCCGGAAGTTTCACTCCGGCGGCGAATGGCGTCTTCACTGGCACGCTGAGCGGCCTGGGAGCAACGGCGGCATCATCCACCAATTCGTTCACGCTGTATTTGATCGACAACACCCAGGGCGTGGCGATTGAAACGGGGAGCGCGGGGCTGACGGTGGGGAGGGTTGTGAGTAGCCAGTAGGGAGTAGCCAGTAGCCAGTAGAAGAACAAGGGGGAACTCAGGTAATGGGGCATTGTTGATTCGCGGTAGTCAACAGGTAGTGGGTGGGGGAAAATCAGCTGCAGGCGCGTGGCGAGGCGTCCTGCATGAAAGTCGAATCTTACCGCGACCTCAACGTCTGGCAACGTGCTATCCAGATGACCCTTGCGGTGTACCGGCTTACGGCCGAATTTCCTCGAGAGGAAGTTTATGGCCTGGCCTCCCAGCTGCGAAGAGCGGGAGTTTCAGTCGCAAGCAACATCGCAGAGGGCTACGGCCGCACTTCCAAAAGCGAGTATCGACAGTTCCTCGGAATGGCACGTGGCTCGAATCTGGAGCTGCAGACGCAGCTGGTAATCGCAAGAGAGCTCCATCCTGGCATCGCAAAGAAGATTGACGACGCTGAGAATCTGTCGTTGGAAGTCGGAAAAATGCTGGTGGTAATGATGCGCAGGCTGACCTGAGGTCCCAACCCTACAGCTACTCCCTGCCTTTCTACTGGCTATTGGTTATTGGCTACTCCCTGCCTTTACGGCGCTGTTCCCATTTCATAATTCAACGTCGCCAGCGACAGGCGGTATTGATAGCGCGCGCTGGTGTCCTCAATCTGCGCAGTGGTTTGCTGCAGTTGCGCCTGGCTTAATTCCACAATGGAGCTCAGCCCGAGTTTGTAGCGTGCGGAGGCGAGTTCCATCGCCAGATTGGCCTCCTGCACCAGCTGCGCGGTCACGGCCATGCGCTGCCAGTTGTTCACGGACTGCAGCCAGGAGGTGCGCACATCGCGCACGATGCGGTCGCGCAGGTCGCGGCTGCTTTCGCTGGCGGCCTGGGCGCGGTACTTCGCTTCGCGCGCTTCGGAGCTGTAGAGAAAGCCGTTGAAGATGGGGATGCTCATGTTGCCGCCGACGGCGCCCCACCAGTTGTTGATGTAGTACTGGCTGGGGTGGACCGGGACAATGCCGGTGGTGCCGGCGGCGGAGACGGTGGGCAGGAGCTGGTCCCACTGGGCGCGCTCGAACTTCTGCGCCGACTGTGTGTCCCAGGTAAGCGCCTGCAGGTCGGGACGCTGCTGCAGGGCGGTCTGGATGAGCGGATCGACGGACTGCGCCGGTGGAGGCGGCAGAGCCGTGTCTTCCACCAGGGCGTAGCGGACGTCGTGATCGAGGCCGAGCACAGCATCGAGGGCGGCCATGGTCGCCTCCGCGTTGCTCTGCGCATCGAGCTGGAGGAGCTGGGCCTGAGACAGGTCGACGTCCGCGAAACTGAGGTCGAGCGTGGACTTGAGCTTGTTGCGGGTCATCTCGCCGACCTGGGTTTCGGTGGTCTGACGGGTATTCACGGTTTGGCGGGCGACGTTGAGCTCGGCCTGCGCGGTCAGCGCGTCGTAGAAGGCCTGATCGGTGGCGAGGACGATTTCTTCGGTGGTGGCCAGAGCGCTCGCATTGGAGGCTTTTTCCTCCAGCTTGCGGGAGAGGACAAGATTGTGGGTATGGCCGAAGTCATAAATGAGCTGAGTGACGTTGGCGCCTGCGCCGACGTGCTGCAGAAGGCGTGAGGCGGTGAGCGATCCGGCCGAGAGACGGCTGGCTTCCTCGGCCTGTTCGCCGGTAGCGGCGAAGCTGGCAGCGGGAAGTTCGGCGGATTTCGCCTCGCGGTAGACCTCATGCTGGGCCAGCGCCAGCAATTTGCCGACGCTCACCCGCGGATTGTTGCGGATGGCCAGCTGCTCCGCTTCGGCCAGCGTGAGCGTGGGAAGATTGGCCGCGGGCGCCGGTGCGGCGGACGTTGCGGGCGCCTGGCCGGATGGCGCCGCCTGCGCCAGAAAGACCGGTTGCGCGCCGGGTTCGGTTGGCGGCACAGCAATCACGCGGGGACCGGGCGCGGCGGGCAACGTCGATTGCGCGCAGAGCCATCCGCAGGCGCTCAGCAGCGCAGCCAGCAGGATCGGAGTCTTCTTCATGCTTCGGCTCCTTGCCGTTCGGCGGCGATGCGCTCTCGCCGCGCATGAATCGCCAGATAGACGGCGGGGACCAGGAATACCGTGACCACCACGGAGACGGCGAGGCCGCCGATGACGGCGCGGACCAGCGGCGCATACTGTTCACTGCCCGCTTCAAGGCCGAGGGCCATGGGAATCATACCCAGCAGCGTCGCCAGGGACGTCATCAGAATCGGCCGCAGACGCACTTTGCACGCCTCCACTGTGGCATCCAGCAAACTCATTCCCTGCTTGTGCAGGATGCCTGAGAACTCCACGATCAGAATGCTGTTGGAAACCACGATGCCGGTCATCATGATCACCCCCATCAGCGACATGATGTTCAGCGTACTGCCGGTAAAGAGCAGGATCATCACCACGCCCGTCAGGCCCGGAGGAATGGCCATGAGGATGATGAACGGATCGACGAACGACCTGAACTGCGACATCAGAATCAGGTACACCAGCAGCACCGAAATAATCAGACCCAGGGCGAATTCGCGGAATGACTGGTTCATGCTGACGACCGCGCCGCGCAGATGGAGGACGGTGTTATGGGGGACCTGCTTCTGGGTCTGCGCGATGAGCTTGCCGATGCGCGCGCCCACGCCCTCCAGCGCCTCGGTCTTTGTTGCCACGTAAATGTCGATCACGCGGCGAATCTGGTAGTGATCGACTTCGGTGGGCGTGTTAATCAGGTGAATGCTCGCTACCGAACTCAGCGGCGTGTACCCCGTGCGGTGGGAGCCGATCCATTCCCCCGGGCTGGTATCGGAAGCCTGCAGCGCGTCCTGGAGCGGGCTGTAGCCCACCGGGCGCACCCCACGCATCGGAATACTGTTGAAGTCCTGCATGGTCATGTTGTCGATCCAGCGATTCGAATACTGCACGGTCACCATGTAGTTGTTACCGCTCTTCGGATCAATCCAGTAGCTCGGCGCCACCATGCCGTCGGAGGTGAGCGCGGTGATCACGTTGTCCACCACGTCCTGCGCGGAGAGCCCGATCAGGCTGGCTTTCTCGCGGTCGATGTCCAGCTGGATGCCCGGGTAGTTCACGTCCTGGGGAATGTACGTTCCGCTGACGTTGGGAAAGGTGCGGATTTTCGCTGCCAGTTGCTGTGCCAGCGTATAGGCCCCATCCATGTCCATGGCGCTCACCTGCACATCGATGGGCGCGGGCAATCCCTGATTGATGACGCCGTCGACCAGGCCGCCCGCCTGAAAGTACGTAGTCAGCTCCGGCATCTCGCGGGAAAGGCGATCGTGCACCCGCCGCATGTATTCATAACTGCCCACCGCGTGATCTTCCTTCAAACTGGTTTGCACAAAGGCCGTATCCATGGAGGCATTGGGCGTGAAGATCGACGAAAGATCGGGATAGACGCCAATATTGGAAACAATCATGCCCAGATCGGCGGGGCGGACCGTTTGGCGGATGATGTCTTCCACCTGGGCGATGTACTGATTGCTGACTTCGAGACGTGTACCCGAGGGCATGCGCACGTTGATGACAAACTGCCCGGGATCCGTGCGCGGAAAGTAAGCGCGGCCGAGGAAGGGAAACAGTCCGATCAGCACCACAGCAACGCCGCTGAGGATGAACACCGCCGTCATGCCCGGCCGCACCAGCGCCCGGCGCGCCAGACCCTCGTACCAATCGAGCATCCTGCGGAAGTACTCATTGAATTTCGCCACGAACCACTGGAACCACGAAGGCCGGCCCGTGTCCTGATGCTGCTCGTCGCCGGCCGGATGATGCAGCCGCACGAACATGGAGCAGAACAGCGGCACCACGGTCATGGCGAAGAAGTACGAGGCGAAAATGGAGATGACCACGCCCAGGGCCAGCGGCGTGAAGATGTACTTGCTGATTCCGGAGAGAAAAGTCACCGGGAAAAACACAATCGACGTGGTCGAGGTCGCGGCCAGAACCGCAAGCGAAACCTCCATCCCGCCTTTTTCCGCGGCGATGCGCGGCGGCTCACCCATTTCCATGTAGCGGAAGATGTTTTCCAGCACCACCACCGAGTCGTCGATGAGGCGCGAGAAGGCCAGCGCCAGGCCGCCCAGGATCATGGTATTCACCGTGCCGCCCATCATGTGCGTTACCAGCAGGCACACCAGCGCCGAGAGCGGAATGGAGAGCATCACGGCAAACGTGGCGCGCGGGCTGCCCAGGAAAATCAGGATCATGATGCCGGTGAGGAACAGCCCGATGGAGGCTTCCTTGACCAGGTTGCGAATGGCCAGCTTGACGAAGATGGACTGATCGAAAACCACCGCCGTCTTCAGCGACGCGGGAATGTCCACCAGATGTTTGATGGCCTGCTTCATCCCGTCCACGATGGTGATGGTGTTGCTGTTGCCGCCCTGCTTGAAGACCGGAACGTAGACGGAGCGCTGGCCATCGATGCGGACGAAGTTGTACTGCAGCGCGCCGGCGTCGACAGCGTGGCCCACATCCGCCACCAGCACCGATCCGTTGCCCACCGACTTGAGCGGCATCTGGTTCATGGACTCGGCGTCGGGAAACTGGCTGTTGGCGTAGATGTTGAAGTCTTTGCTTCCCACGCGCACGTCGCCGGCGGGCAGAATCAGGTTCGAGCTGTTCACCGACTTCACAATGTCATTCAGGCTCAGGTTGCGCGCTTCCAGGCGCAGCGGATCGACATACACCTGAATCTGCCGATAGGTGCCGCCGTAGGGCTGCGGGACCGAAGCGCCCTGCACATTGGAAATCTGATTGCGCACCTGGAACTGCGCCAGGTCCTTCAGCTGGGTTTCGCTCAGGCCCTTGCCTTCCAGGGTGACCAGGCAAACGGGCTGCGTGGAAGCGGTGAGGCCGAGGACCACGGGCGGCAGCGTGCCGGGCGGTAAACGCCGCAGATCGGCCATGGCGAGATTGGCGACGTTGCTCAGGGCCGCATTGGGGTCGGTGCCCGGCTTGAAGTAAATCTTGATCAGGCTGACGCCGGTAAGCGAGCGCGATTCGCTGTGATCGGCATTGGCGGCGAGCGTGAAGAAGCGCTCGAAGGTATTCGTAATGTCGGCTTCGATCTGCTGCGGCGGCATCCCGTTGTAGAAGGTGGCGACTACTACCACCGGCATGTCGATGTCGGGGAACAAATCGACGGGCATGGAGAACAAATTCACGATGCCCACCAGCGCCACCATGAGGCAGAGCATCACAATGAAGAATGGATAGCGGAGCGCGAAACTCGGCATTTAGTGCGCTCCCTCCAGGCCCTCGGCTGCGCCCTCCAGGCCCTCGGCTCCGCGCTCGGTGCGGCTGTGGATGATGAGATAAACCGCCGGGACCAAGAACATGGTGGCGACGACGGAGACGCCGAGTCCGCCAATGATGGCGCGCGCCAGAGGGGCGTACTGTTCGCTGCCGGCTTCGGCGCCGATAGCCATGGGGATCATGCCCAGCAGCGTCGCCATGGAGGTCATGAGGATGGGGCGCAGACGCATCTTGCAGGCTTCCACGGTGGCCTCAAGCAGGGGCCGGCCCTGGGCGTGCAGAATGTTCGAGAAATCGACGATGAGGATGCTGTTGGAGACCACGATGCCGGTCATCATGATGGTTCCCATCAGCGACATGATGTTGAGCGTGCTGCCGGTGAGGAGCAGAAACACGACCACACCGGCGATGCCGGGCGGGATGGCCATGAGGATGATGAACGGATCAATGAAGGAGGTGAACTGGGCCATCAGCACGAGGTAGACGAGCGCCACGGCGATCACCAGGCCGAGGCCGAAGTCCTCAAAGGCGTCGTTCATGTTGACGACAGCGCCCCGCAGGGTGAGCAGCGTGTTCTTATCGGTTTTCGTGTTGGCGATGAGGTTGCGAATGCGCTTGCCGGTCCCGCCCAGCGCCTCCGACCTGGTCGCCACGTAGACATCGATCACGCGGCGAATCTGGTAATGATCGACTTCTGTCGGCGTGTTGATCAGCTGAATATCGGCCACGGAACTCAGCGGCGTGTAACCGGCTCGATGCGAGCCAACCCACTCTTCCGGGTCGGTGTCCGAAGCGTTGTGGCCCTCCTCCAGCGGACCATAGCCAGCCGGGTGAATGCCACGCAGCGGGATATTCTCGAAATCCTGCATGGTCATGTTGTCGATCCAGCGATTGGCGTACCGCACGGTGACCATGTAGTTGTTGCCGCTGGCAGGATCGATCCAGTAACTGGGTGCGATCATCCCGTCGGAAGTTAGGGCGGTGATGACGTTGTCCACGACGTCCTGCGCGGAAAGACCGATCAGGCTGGCTTTTTCGCGGTCGATGTTCAGGGCGATGCCGGGGTAATTCACGTCCTGCGGAATATACGTCCCGCTGACGTTGGGAAAGGTGCGAATCTTCGCCGCCAGTTGCTCAGCCAGCGCGTAGGCGCCATTCATGTCCATGGAGCTGACCTGCACATCGATGGGCGCCGGCAGCCCCTGATTGATGACGCCGTCGACCAGGCCGCCCGCCTGAAAGTAGGTGGTCAGCTCGGGCATTTCGCGGGAAAGCCGCTCGCGCACGCGCCGCATGTATTCGTAGCTGCCGATGGAGTGCCCTTCCTTCAGGCTGGTTTGCACGAAGGCCGTATCCATCGACGCGTTGGAGGTGAAAATCGCGGACAGATCGGGGTAGACGCCGATGTTGGAGACGATCATGCCCAGGTCTTTGGGGCGAACTTCCTCATGAATGATCTTCTCCACCCGGGCGATGTACTGATCGCTGACTTCCAGCCGCGTGCCCGAGGGCATGCGCACGTCGATGATGAATTGTCCGGGATCGGTGCGGGGGAAGTACGCCCGCCCCAGGAAGGGGAAAGTGATCAGCAGTAGCACCACTACGCCGCCCAGAATGCCCGCCGTGGTCATCCCCGGGCGCTCGAGCGAGCGGCGCACCAGGCCTTCGTACCAGTTCACCATGCGCAGGAAGTAGTAGTTGAATTTGTCGACGACGGGCTGGAATCCGAACCGCCGCTTTGCCGGCGCCGCGCGATCCTCCGTTGCCTCGCGATGGGCTTCGCCATGCGGGTGGATGAACATGGCGCAGAAGAGCGGAATCACCGTCATGGCGAAGGCGTAGGAGGCGAACATGGAGAGCACCACGCCCATGGCCAGCGGAGTAAACAGATACTTGCTGACTCCGGAGAGCGCGGCGACAGGCAGGAAGACGATGGAGGTCGTGACGGTGGCCGCAAGCACGGCCAGTGAGACCTCGGTGCCGCCTTTTTCTGCGGCAATGCGCGGAGGCTCGCCCAGTTCCATGTAACGGAAAATATTTTCGAGCACGACGACGCCGTTATCGATGAGACGGGAGAAGGCCAGGGCCAGCCCGCCCAGGATCATGGTGTTGATGGTTCCCCCCAGAACGTTGGTCATCAGCAAACAGGCGACCGCGGATAAGGGAACCGACAGCATGACGGCGACGGTGGCGCGCGGGCTGCCGAGGAACAGCAGGATCATGAGGCCGGTGAGCACCAGGCCGATGGTGGCTTCGTTGACGAGCTGTTTGAGCGCGAGCTTGACGAAGACGGACTGATCGAAGACGACGGCGGTGCGCAGGGAGGAGGGGATGTCGACCAGATGCTTAATGGCTTCCTTCATGCCGTCGACGATGGTGATGGTATTGCTGTTGCCGCCCTGCTTGAAGACGGGGACATACACCGAGCGCTGGCCATTAATGCGCACGATGTTGTACTGCAGAGCGCCGGAATCGACGGCGTGTCCGATGTCGGCCACCAGCACCGACCCGTTGCCCACCGACTTGAGCGGCATCTGGTTCATCGACTCGGCGTCGGGAAACTGGCTGTTGGCGTAAATGTTGAAGTCCTTGTTGCCAATGCGCACATCGCCGGCGGGCAGAATCAGGTTGGAGCTGTTGACCGCCGACACCACGTCGCTCAGGCTCAGGTTGCGCGCCTCCATCTTCAACGGATCGACGTACACCTGAATCTGCCGGTAGGTGCCGCCATAGGGCTGCGGAACGGAGGCCCCATCCACATTCGAGATCTGATTGCGCACCTGGAACTGCGCGTAATCCTTCAGCTGGGTTTCGTTCAGTCCCTTGCCTTCGAGCGTGACCAGGCACACCGGCTGCGTGGAGGCGGTAAGGCCCAGCACTACAGGCGGCAGCGTGCCGGGCGGCAGGCGGCGCAGATCGGCCATGGCCAGGTTCGCCACATTGCTCAGGGCCGCGTTGGGGTCGGTCCCCGGCTTGAAGTAAATCTTGATGAGGCTGACGCCGGTGAGCGAGCGCGATTCGCTGTGATCGGCATTGGCGGCGAGCGTGAAGAAGCGCTCGAAGGTATTCGTAATGTCGGCCTCGATCTGCTGCGGCGGCATGCCGCTGTAGAAGGTCGCGACCACCACCACGGGCATGTCGATATCCGGAAACAGATCCACCGGCATGCTGAACAGATTCACGATGCCGACCAGCGACACCATGAGGCAGAGCATCAGGATGAAATAGGGAAACTTGAGGGCAAACTTCGGCATCTTACTGCGGGCCCTCACCGCCTGAGCTGCTCTGCGCGTTCATATCGATCATGCCCCCGGACTGCGGAGCTTCTTCTGACGCGGGCGTTTTCTCCACCACCGGAGTCACCGCCTCGTCTTCTGCGTATTTCGCCTGCGCGGCCACAATCACGCGATCGCCCGGGTTGAGGCCGCTCGCGATCTCCGCCAGCAAATTGCCTCGGATGCCCACCTCGACCGTGCGGATGTGAACCCGATTCTCGCTGTCGAGCACGTACACCTGGTGCTCGTTGCCATGCAGCACAATCGCCCCCACCGGGGCCGTCGCCACATTCTCCGCGTGGTTCAGCCGCAGCATGGTGTTGGCATACATGCCGGAATCGATGGCGAGGCTCTGGTTGGGAACGTCAATCTCCGTTTCCATGGTGCGCGTCTCGAAATTCAGCTCACGTGTGAAGCGCACGATCTTACCGGTGAACGATCGCCCCAGCGCGTCCACACGCACCTGGACCGGGTCGCCCAGGTGCACGTAGCGGACGTAAGCTTCCGGCACCGGCAGCCGCAGCCGCATCACGCCGCTCTGCGCCAGCTTCACGATGGGCAGGTCCTGCACGTTGGAGCTGATGCCGGACTGAATCAGCGCGCCCGTGTCCGCATAGCGCCAGACGATGACTCCATCCAGAGGGGCGACGACGTTGGTGTAGCCCTCGAGTGCACTCACCCGCGCATTATCGTCTTTTGAAACTTCCATTCCCTTCTGCGCCGCGGCCAGCGCTGCTTTCGCCGCATCCACGTCCGCGCCCGACGACATGTCCTTCGCCTGGGCATCGTCCAGTTCCTGCTGCGCCACCAGTCCAGGCTGCGCTTCCGAGGTCTGCAGCAGCCGTTGATAATCGGCATGCAGCGCGCTGTGCATCGATTCGGCTCGCTTCACCTCATGCTCGGCGCGCACGATTTCGTCGCTGCTGCGCGCCACTTCCGATACCGTGCCCGCCAGCTGCGCTTTCAGCTCCGGCACCTCCAGCACCGCCAGCGTCTGTCCCTGGTGCACGCGGTCGCCGATGTCGACGTAGATATTGCGAATGAACCCTGACACCTTGGGGTGCACATCGACGACCTGATAAGGCTGGAACTGCCCGGCCAGGGTCAGCACCTGGGCAATATCGCCGCGCTGCACTACCGCGACCTGCGCCGCCGGCGGGCCGGGCGCAGCCTCCACCGTCGCCGCCCGGTGACGCCCATACCAAATCGAAACCACCACAGCAAGGGCGAGAACAACGGCAGAAATAACGATCCATAAACGCTTGCGCATATTCGGCAAACTACCTTCCTGGGAATTGAAGGGCCTGGCCCGATCAAAAACTCGGCCGGAAAGGAAGCATTCGCGCACTCGCGGCGCCGGAAATGGCGGTACGCCGCGGCAACTGGCGCCAGTTCTTAGATGTAAATCAGCGGATACGCGGCGGAGGACGAACGAAGCAGGGACCCCACCGGTCATTGGCCGCGGCGATACGGGCAGGCGCGGTTCTCCGCATCCAGCCGCCGAACCCGGGCTGTAACTTCGCAGCTGCCGATGTGAAAAGCACGAGCGTCAGGATGCTCAGCGCCCCTGGGACGATGGGATTTCCGGCGAGCCGCCCAACCCCCGCGCGCGAAATCGGATTCCGCTCTTTTCCGGGAGGCAGCAGCTTGGCCGCCGGCATGTGGTGCGAGATCGCGTGCGGCGGATCGTAGAGCGACAGCTTGTACTTCAGCCCCCATGCAAAGACGCACAGCCCCAGCAGCGCCAGCCCGAACGCCAGAAGGCGGAAGCTCGGCCGGCTAACTCGAATTGAAGTGGGGCGTGGGATCGTCACCTTGCTCTGGTCCGATGATGCCACAAAGTTGGACGGTTCCCCAAGCTCATGGGTGAGCGAACCATCCCGTGAACCCCCTTCCTTTCCGGCCATTTACAATCTCCCCATGCAATCCGCCGAGTTGGCGCGCGTGCTCGGAGCCGAGCTGCGCGGCGACCCCCATCTCGAGATTACCGGCGTTGCCGGTATCGAAGAGGCCGGACCCGGCCAGCTCACTTTCGTGGCCAATCCCAAATATGCGGGCCTCGCCAAAACCACGCACGCGTCTGCCATCCTCGTCACTCCGGACTTCCCCGATGTGCCCGCCGCCACTCTCCGCCTGAAGAATCCTTACCTCGCGTTCGCGCGCGCGGTCGACATTTTCTACCAGCCGCCGGCGTGGCCGCCAGGAATCCATCCCGCCGCCGTCATTCACCCGACAGCCCAGCTCGGAGCCAATGCCCGGATCGGCGCCTATGCGGTCATCGGCGAAAACGTCGTCATCGGCGATGACGCCATCCTCCTCCCTCATGTTGTGATTTACCCCGGCGTCCATATCGGCCATCGTTTCTTTGCGCATGCGCATGCCGTCGTCCGCGAAAACTGCCAGCTTGGCGACGACGTTGTGCTGCAGAACGGCGCGGTGGTAGGCTCGGACGGCTTCGGCTTTGCCAAAGACGAGCACGGCCGCTGGCACAAGATTCCGCAATCCGGGCCGGCCATCCTCGGCGACCGCATCGAGGTCCAGACCAATGCCTGCATCGACCGCGCCAGCGTTGGCGCCACCCGCATCGCCGACGGTGTCAAGGTCGATAACCTGGTCCAGGTGGGGCACGGCTCTTCCGTCGGCGAAAATACCCTCCTCTGCGCCCAGGTGGGACTCGCCGGTTCCACCCATGTCGGCAAAAACGTGATCCTTGCCGGCCAGGTGGGCGTCGCAGGCCATTGCAACATCGGCGATAACGTCGTCGCCATCGCCCAGGCCGGACTCCACGGCGATGTTCCTGCCGGCTCTATGCTCGCCGGATCCCCCGCTTTCGATCACAAGCAGTGGCTGCGCGCCACAGCGTTGTTCAGCCGCCTTCCCGAGCTGCTCCGGCAATTTCAGCGCAAACCGAAGCGCGAAGAGTAAAGTGGAGAGTAAAGTAAAGCATCGGTAAATTTTTTCCCGGCGGCTGACGCAGCAGCGTCGCGTCATTTCGCATCTAAGAGATATTCATGCCGACGAACGACCAGGATTCCCCCCTGACTCTGGTGCAGTCGCCCAGCGCGCCGATTCGCGTACTCCTGCTCGACGATCATCCCGACAATCTGCTGCTGCGCTCCACCATCCTGCGCAAATATGGCTACGAGGCTCAAACCGCGAGCACCGTGGAGGAAGCCGAGGCGCTGCTGGATGAGATTGACATCGCGGTTCTCGACTACCACCTGGGCGCAGGCAAGTTTGGCACCGACGTAGCGGCCCATCTGCGCGCGCGCCACCCGCAGGTGCCCATCATCATTCTCTCCGCCACGCTGGAGCGCCGCTTCGGCGGCGTCGAGGACATGCACCTGCTGAAGGGCTACAGCTCCATCGACGACCTGGTCACCGCCCTGCGTTCCTTCGAAGCCAAGCGCCGCGGCAAACCCGTCGTCGTCGACGCCCGCGACTTCTTCTATTCGCGGATCAACATGGCCATGGGCGACGACGTGGTGCTCGAGATTCTCGACGGCGCCGGCACTTGGCACTATGTCAACGAGACCTGCGCCCGCGTGCTGGAGAAGCCGCGCGACTGGTTCCCCGGCCGCAACATGTTCGAGGAGATGCCGGAGCTGGCCGCCGACTGGGCCGACATTCTCAGCACCGTCGCCGAAACGCGCGAAACCTATATTGACCGCACCTTCCGGGGCGTGCTCAACCTGCCCAGCAAGGGCGATCGCTGGGTGTGGAACGTCCTCGCCTTCCCCATCACCCTGCACACCCGCGAAACCGGCGTGGTGCTCACGGCGCGCGCCCTCGATCGCAAGCGGCTGGTGTGAGCCCGCTTACCTGCTCCCCAGCACGTACATGTTGCCATCTGGATCCTTGAACACCGCCGACGTTCCCCAATGCTCTTTCTTCGGCTCCTGGGCGAACACCACGCCTTTTTGCTTCAGCGCCGCCGCTGTCGCGAAAACATCGTCGCTCCAGAACGAAATCGACTGAAATTGCCCGATCCTGCTTTCATGACCCTCCGGAGTAAACAGCGCAATGCCGGTCTCCGCCCCCGGATTCTTTAACTCAATCCATCTCTGCTTCTCATTGAAGGGCTGATCCGTTGTGACCTTCATCCCCACGGCTTCGGTCCAGAACTTCAGCGCCACATCCTGATTGCTCACCGGCACGCCCACAAATTTGATTCCCTTGATCATGCTTCCTCCTCGATTTCCGGAGCATAACCACGCCCCCCGCCCGGGCGCAATCGTCCAGAGCCTGCTATAGTAAGCATCGGTATAGGTATGCCGGCTCTGGACGACTACATCGTCGATGTCCTCATGCGCGATCTGGTCGGCCACGATCGCCGCCCCGTCGCCTTCCTTGTCTATCTCTGGCTAGCGTCCGGGCAGGCCCGCACCGGCCAGCCCGTTCGTGTGAGCTTTCAGGAGATGGCCGAGTCCATCGGCGTGTCGAAAAGCTCCGCTCAGGCGGCCGTGCGCTGGCTCATGCGGCGCAAGCTGCTCTCTGCCAGCAAGGCGAATGCGACCGCCATCCCCTCCTACAAAGTCATCAGCCCGTGGAAGGATGGCTCACGCCGCGGCCGCTGATGGTACCCTGACCGCAAACGCGATGCGCCATCCCGCCCGCCTTATATCGCTGTGCTGCGCCGCTCTGGTCCTTCTGGTTCCCCTCTCCGGCTGCCACTCCGCCTGGATTCAGTGCACCGTCGTCAATCATCAGAGCGCGCCGGTTTCGCTGGTCGAGGTGAATTATCCGGGCGGCTCGTTCGGCGTGCAGACCATCGCCGCCGGCGCCAGCTATCGCTACCGCTTCCACGCACTCAGCACGGACACCCTGAGCATCGACTTTACCGACGCCGCTCGCCACGACCACACCGTCAAAGGTCCTGAGCTCGAACAGAGCCAGCAGGGAGCTCTGCAAATTGCCCTAGAGCCGGATAACCGGGTCACGTGGACGCCCGCCCTGACCCCGCGACACTGAAAGACGAGAGCCACATGGCAACCTATGTTCTTGTGCACGGCGGCTGGCACGGCGCATGGTGCTGGAAGAAAGTGATTCCTCTCTTCGAGCAGGCGGGACATCGGCTATTTACTCCTGTGCTGACCGGATTGGGAGAAAAGGCGCATCTGCTCGCGCCTGGGGTAGGGTTGTCCACCCACATCCAGGACGTCGTTCAGCTGATCCAGGAGAATCAGCTGAACGGTGTGATCTTACTCGGCCATAGTTACAGTGGCATGGTAATTACGGGGGTTGTCGATCGGATCCCGGAGCGGATAGGCCATTTGGTGTATCTCGACGCCGTTGTCCCACGCGACGGCGAATCGATGGCCGATATCGCTCCCATGGTCATCAACAGCCTCCGTAAAGACGCGCGCAGGCATGGGGATGGCTGGCGGGTGAATCCACCCGTGGCGCCCTTCGGAATTGGCCGGGCCTTTGGGGTGACCGAAGAACCGGATCTGAGCTGGGTACGTTCATTGCTGACCCCTCAGCCCCTGAAGACCTTTGAAGAACGTCTCCTCCTGAAAGACCCCGATATCCTGTCCAGGACACCGCGCACGTTTGTTCGCTGCGCAGGGAAAGGCTTTCCGGCGGTTTTCCGCGATGTGATGCGCCGTCTCTTCGCGCCTCGGACGCTGGCTCCCACCGGCCCTGGTTGGCGTTTAGGACAGCTCCCGACCGGTCACGACTGCATGATCACCATGCCAAAGGAAATGACCGATCTCCTTTTGGATATATCTGCTGTCTGAACCGCCCCTTGCCGCCGCAATTGCCAGACGGCTCGGCTCGACCCTTCTCGCCGCATAGCCTCGCCGCATTCTTTCTGGCAAACTGGAACTGGTCTCATAAACCCCGAATGCCCCGAACGCCAACGGATGAGACCCGCCGCCGAAGCGGGGCTCACGCCGCTCGCCGAAGCCGCGAGCCTGTATATGAGACCAGTTCTGGACAAACCGCTCTAACCGCTGTTGCAACTGCATTTCTGCCGGGAGGCCGACCCTGTGATTCGTGTGGAAAATCTGACGAAGACCTTCGACCAGTTCACCGCCGTGAACGACATCACTTTCCAGGTGGACTCGGGGGAAATCTTCGCGTTCCTCGGCCCCAACGGCGCCGGGAAAACCACCACCATCAAAATGCTCACCACCCTGCTGCGTCCCACCGCCGGCCGCATTCAGCTGGACGGCTTCGATCCCTGGGTGAAACAGCGCGAGGCCCGCCAGCGCTTCGGCATCGTCTTCCAGGATCCCAGCCTCGACAACGAGCAGACCGCGTACGAGAATATGGAGCTGCACGGGGTTCTCTACCACATCCCCCACCGCGTCCGCGGCGAGCGCATTGAGCAGCTGCTGCGCCTGTTCGAGCTGTGGGAGCGCCGCAACGACTACGTGAAGACCTTCTCCGGCGGCATGAAGCGCCGGCTGGAAATTGCGCGCGGCTTCCTGCACACGCCGAAGATTCTCTTTCTCGATGAGCCCACGCTGGGCCTCGATCCACAAAGCCGCAACCAGCTCTGGACGCACGTGAAGGCTCTCAACGCGAAAGAGAAAACCACCGTCTTCCTGACCACGCACTACATGGACGAGGCCGACCGCGTCGCCCATCGCATCGCCATCATGGATCACGGCGCCATCGTCGCCATCGGCACCTCGGCCGAGCTCAGGGCCCGCACCAACACCGATTCGCTGGAGGGCGCATTTCTCGCTCTCACCGGAACTTCCCTGCGCGACGAAGCCGCCAGCTCCACCGACGCGATCCGGCGCTTCGCGCAGATGTGGCAACAAAAACGATAAGGAGACAGTATGGGCGCGATTTACATCATGTGGCTGCGCGAAGTGAAGCGGTATTTCCGTTCCCGGGCACAGGTCGTCGTCTCGCTCGGCCAGCCGACCCTCTATCTGCTGGCTCTGGGCTTCGGCTTCGGTCCCGTCTTCGCCAAAGCCGGAGCCGGGAACTACCTGCAGTTCATAGCGCCCGGCGTCATCGGCATGACCGTCCTTTTCAGCTCCATCTTTTCCGGCATGGCCATGCTCTGGGATCGGCAATTCGGTTTCCTCAAAGAAACCCTGGTCGCCCCGGTGCCGCGCCTGAACATCATTCTCGGCCGCACCCTCGGCGGGGCAACCGTCGCCAGCCTGCAGGGGTTTTTGATGCTCATCGTCTGCCTCATCGCCGGCTTTCGCCCTGTTCACGCGCATGCCGCTGGAACGCCCGGAAGCCACAACTGGCTCGCCGTTCCCATTGCGGCGATCTTCATCGGCATGATCGCCATTGTTTTCGCGGCGCTCGGCGCGTCGGTGGGATCGACCATCAAGGATATGCAGGGCTTCCAGGTCCTGATGAATTTCCTCGTCATGCCCATCTTCTTTCTCTCCGGCGCGCTGTACCCCCTCAAAAATCTTCCCAAAGTTCTTTCGTGGATCACGCATGGCGATCCGCTCACCTATGGCATCGACGGGCTGCGCGGCGTGCTGATCGGCAGCTGGCAGTTTAGTTTCAAGTGGCAGTTCAACTTCATGCTCGACCTGTGCCTGCTCCTCGCCCTCGCGGCGATTTTCCTTAGCACCAGCGCCTGGTTATTTTCAAGGATCGAGGTATAACGAAGCCCCTGAAAATTCTCGATCGCATATTTGGCTGCCTGCTCGCCCTCGGCGGCATCGGACACGGCTTCGGCGCGTATCAGGCGTATCACAGCGACCCGATGGCCCTGCTTTGGGCGCTTTCCGCTTCGTTCGCCCTCCTGCTTCTCGCGGCTGTGAACCTGCTGCGCACCAGTCACCCTGGCGATCGCGCTCTTGCCTGGATCAGCTTCGCCGGGTGCCTCGTCTGGATCGGCTTCGTCCTCTGTTTCGGTCATCTGATCCACAACTTTCTCGACTTCCGCTTCCTGATCCACCTCATCGTCACCACGGCTCTCGCCCTGTTCAGCATCCGGTCCGCGCTCCGACCTGCTTAGCCGTCTTGTGGGCGTAAGAGCCTGTTGTTTCACCCGTTCGAGGTATAACGAGGCAGGTTCCACCCCTGCCTCGTGCAACCCCCCGCCGTATTCCTGCTTCTGGTAACGTGATAGTCAGGCGATGATTAATCTCATTTCCGCGTTACTTTTCTTTCAGGATACGAATCCCGTCGCGCCTCCCCCGGTGAACAACGGCAGCGCGGTCGTGGAGATGCTGCACAACAGCGGGCCGATCGCCATGACCGTGCTGGGCGTGCTGCTGGTCGCGAGCCTTTTTTCCTGGGCCATCATTCTCGGCAAATGGGCCAGCTTCCGCCGCGCCCGCACGCAAAGCCGCCGTTTCCTGCGCTCCTTTCGCAAGGCCAACCGGCTCCAGGAAATCGCGGCCGTCAGCGAGCAGTTCAAGCCCAGCCCCCTGGTCAATGTCTTCGACGAAGTCTACGAAACCTATCGCCGCCAGACCGGCGGCTACGGGCCGCCGCGCAACATCACCGCGCTGGAGCGCGCCGCCCAAACCGCGGCCAGCGAAACCCTGACGGCCATGGAGCAGCGCCTCACCTGGCTGGCCAGCATTGGCGCCATCTCCCCCTTCATCGGCCTGTTTGGCACCATCATGGGTATCGTGGACGCCTTTATGGGCCTGGGCACTGAAGGTACCGCCACCCTGCGCGCCGTGGCCCCGGGCGTTTCCGAGGCCCTCATCACCACCGCCGCCGGACTGCTGGTCGCCATTCCCGCCGTCATCGCCTACAACCAGTTCACGGCGCGCTGCCGCGACTTCGCCGCGCGCATGGACGACTTCGGCCGCGAGCTGCTCAACAGCATGGAAGAAGCCGCCCTCAAGCCCGATCAGGACGCACTGGAGACCGCCCGTGGCCTTCACAAGTAGAGCCGGGCACACCCAGACCGCGCTCGCCGAGATCAACATCACGCCCCTGGTCGACGTGGTTCTGGTGCTGCTCGTCATCTTCATGCTGACCGCGCCCGTGCTGCAGTCCGGAATCCAGGTGAATGTGCCGAAGACGAAAACCGTGCGCGAAATTACCGAGCAGCGCACCGTCCTTACCATCGACAAAGATCAGCAGGTCTTCCTCAACGACCACCCTGTCAATCTGAACGACCTGCCCAACATCCTGCGCGCACAGAACACCGACACCACGCACCAGATCATCTACCTGCGCGCGGATGAGAAGGTCCCCTTTGGCGCTTTCGCCACGCTCATGGACGCGGTGAAGCAGGCTGGCATCACCAACGTGAGCATCATCACCCAGCCCGCGGAAACCACCCCCGCGGCAAAGTAACCCCATCGGCTACCGGCTGCACCTGTTTTTGGCCGCAGGCTGGCCTCCGCTCGCCTGTACGAAGTTTCGCCATTTCCGCGCCGGAGCGCGAAACTTCCGTTTAGCCGGCGATACGACGGGAAGAATTTCATTGGTCTCCTCGCCTGCAAATGCATCTTCGCGAGGGCAGGAACCTGCTTACCGCTAAAGGCCTATACTGTTCCGCATCCTGCTATGCGCAGATCCGCCATCCTGTTCCTTGTTGTGCTGCTTTCCGTCACGGTGCATGCCGCCCAACTCGTCACTGTCGATCAGATCGAGCGGGTGCTCGTTGCCTCCCACGGCGAGAGCGATGCGAAGCTGGCCGAGCAAATCTCTTCCCTCGAAGCTACGGAGAGAATCGATACGCCTACGCTGGCTCGCTGGCAGGCAGCTGCCCCGGGAGACCGCACGCGTGAAGCGCTGGCGCTGCTGGCCGACACGTCCGTGTTTCTGCCTCTGCCGGCTTCGCGGATTGTCGACCAGCCTCCTCCTGACGCCGCCAGCCTCCAGCAGATCGTCGCCCGGACCATCGACTATCTGACCAGGGTCCTTCACAACCTGCCGAACTTCATGGCGGTGCGTGACACGACGCAATTCGAGGACTCGCCGATGCGTGAGCGGCTGGAGGGGTCCGCCGACGCCCATCAGCACATGCATTCCGAAGACTCGGTCCAGCTGATTGTGGGAAAACCCTGGTTTCTGCCCCTTTATCTCAGCGGTCAAAAAGCGATGCACGTCACGTATCGCGAAGGCCACGAAATCCAGGTCAATCTTTCCAGGAACGACGTGGACGCGGGCCTCCGCAGCCGCGGTGAGTTCGGTCCGGTCCTCGCCGTGGTCATCGGGGATGCCTTCCGCCAGAAGCTTTCCTGGGATCACTGGGAGCAGAGCGCCGCAGGTCCCGTGGCGACCTTTCGCTACGCCGTTCCCGCGGGGGGATCGCACTACGTCGTTGAATATCCCGCTGACGCAGGAGTGAATCGCTTTGTTCCTCCGTATCACGGCGAAATCGCGATCGATCCCGCCACCGGCGTTGTCGTCCGCCTGACCCTCATCGCCGACATGCCGCCTCCGTTTGAGCACGTCCAGTCGGCCCTGGCCGTCGAATACGGCCCGGTCATGCTCGGAGACCGAACCTATATTTGTCCTCTGCGATCGGTGAACCTCGCGCGCGAGCCGCTGGCCGGAGAGTCGGAAGCCAACGCGCCCATGCTCCGCACCTTTCTGAACGATGTTTCGTTTACGAATTACCACCTGTTTCGAGCCGACGCGCACATCCTCGGCTCCGCGCATGCCGACGACGGTCAACCGCCGCCGCAACCCCGCTGATGCCCTGGCTTGCTACTGCCTCCCGTTTAACCCCAGTTCCACGGTCCCAATCCGCCCGCCGGCCGCATCCCGCACGCCCAGTTGCAGCCACACCGGCCCCGCCGGCACATCGATCTGCTGCCGCACCCGCAGCTCGCTCTGCACATCCCGCGCTGTCTGCGCGGCGGGCAGCGTTGCTTCCAGGCCCGCATCAGTGAAGTTCAGGCGCTTGCCGTCCGGGCTGTAAACCGCCTGTATCACTTCCAACTCCGCCCGCTGCTTCCCGCCCGGCAGATCCTGCAGCACCAGTTGATGCGGATCAATCGAGTAGTCCACGAAATACCGTGTCACCGGCGGCTGCAGCGGCTCCGGCGGTTTCCCCGCCAGACCCGGCGCCGGTTGCAGTCCATGCAACTCCGGATCGCTCGCCGGCAGCACCCGCGCTTCGAAAATCACCTGCGAAAGCGGAGGAACTCCCGGCTCCATCGCCTCCGCCATCGGACTCGGCATCGCCGTCTCCTTTCCCGTCTTGTTGGGATCGACCGCAAAGTATCCCCGCCGATAGGCCAGTTCGTACTTTCCCTCCGTCATCCGCACCGTGATGCGGTGATACGCCCCGTCGTCCTTCGCCTCCTGTGGCGCGTAACCCAGGGTGTAGTAGTTCTCGCCATCCGCGATCGCCGCCTCTACCGCTTTCCCCACCGCATTCGTGTTGGTGAACGCCACTCCCCCCGTGTCCGCCGCTACCCGCTTCATTTCCTGCTGCGATTCGCCCCACTGCTGCGGAACCGTGATATCGTTCTGCGCGGCCTCGCCCGTGGCAGCCTGCATATCCTGGTTCATTCCCATCTCTGTCGACGCGGTAACATTCGCAATGTTCGAATCCGTCAAAGTCATCTGCGCCCGCGCGTCCACGGGATACACCGCCACCCGCGCCTGCGTCAGTTCCGCATTCACCGTCCGCACCGCTGGCGCAAAGCGCGCCGCCTGGCCGGACTTCATCCGCGACAGGTCGGGGTCCAGAGCCCCGGACAGCCCTCCCGACACCCAGATCAGATTCTTCCGTCCCGGAACCGTGCTCAGATACCGCGCCAGCTCGCTGAACGCCCCCAGCGTGATGTCCATCCGCTGTTCTTCCTGGAACGTCTGCCGGCCCTTGTCCTGCTGCGGCATCTCCAGAAGTGCCGCGGTCATCTCTTCGCCGATTTGCTTTTCAGCAACCTCGTCCTGGGGATTCGTCGTGAGGTTCGTCTGGGTTGGCGCTTGCTCCAGCACCTCTTCGATTGTCCCCACATTGGTCGTGAACCCGGAAATCATCCGCAGCCGCGACCCCAGCGTAAAGACCGCGATCTGCGTCCCCGCCGGAATCGTGTGCAGATACCGGAGGACCTGCGTCCGCGCATAGGTCTGATCGTTCACCGCAGTATTCAGAGCGTCCAGCAGCAGCACATTTGCCGCGCTCGTAACCCGGTACTGCGGAGCATCGCTGTACACGTGCGGCGGCAGCACCGGAGCCTTCGCCGACTCCTGCACATCGGTGGCTTTGTGCTCCTCGAAAACCGTGACCGTTTGCGGCTTGCCGTCTTCCAGCACCTGGAACTCCGATGGCCGCAGTCCCTCCAACGGCTTCCCGTTGTCCCGTACCACCACGTCCAGCAGAACCAGATTGGCGTTGGCCTGAAAGGTGGGCACCGAACCCGCCTCGCGTTGTTGCGCAGGATTCCCGCCCGTCTGCGCGGCTCCTACCCAGACCAGCGTTGACCCAAATCCCACCGAAACAGCAAGGAACCCGCGCAACCGAATCATAGTTTGTCTCCTGCACCAGCAAAGACCGGCTCGCTGGGAGAGAGACCACAGTATAGACAGCCAGGATGCCGAAGTGGGGTTGTCACAATTTCTGTTTCGTCGGCAACTCGGAAGGCTCGCCCGCTCCCGACCCCCCGTGTTTTTCTACTCCCTATACCCTACTGGCCGCTCCCCGCCGTCAGCATCCGCACATAGTCGTACCAGAACTGCACGCCCTTCCAGTACGACGTCTCCGGCAGCCGCTCATCTTTGCCGTGCGCGCGCACGTCGCTCACTTCCAGTTCAATGGCGGACCAGTTGTAGGTCGGAATTCCCGCAGCGTTCGTAAAGATGCTGTCCGAGGCCCCCGTGGCCATGTCCGGAACCACCGGCGTTCCCGGCCAGTAGACGGCCACCAGCTTTTCGAGCGGCTTCATCACCTCCGGCTGCAGCGCCACCGGTGGCGGTCCTTTGGAGTCAGGCGCGCCGGAGTGAATCCCTCCTCCATTGTCCACATAGCGCACCGTAATCTTCGCATCGTCGAAAACGCGAATCAGATCCTGACGCACTTCTTCGCGCGAATGCCCGGGCAGAATGCGGCAGTTTACATTCGCCTGCGCCATGGCCGGCAGCGCGTTGTTTGCATGGCCGGCCAGCAGGCGCGTCGCCACGCAGGTGGTGTGCATCACCGAGTTCCATTCCGGCGAAACCGAGAGGCGCGCAATCGCCCCCGCATCGGGCGGCGTGGCCAGCATCGCCCGGATATCCGCGGCGGTCTGCGCCGGCTCCAGCGTCTCCAGTTTTTCGAAGTAAGCCCGCGTGGTCGCATTCAGTTCGAACGGGAACTGGGAGTGCTGCAGCCGCTCCAGCGCGTCGGCGATGTGGTAGATGGCGTTGTCCGGCACCGGCAGCGAGCTGTGCCCGCCGGGATTCGTGACGATCAGCTGATAATCGGCATACAACTTCTCGCTGGCATCCACGTCGGCGGAGATCGCCTTGCCGTTTTGCAGGTCCACGCCTCCGCCATCGGGATTAAACGCGAAGGCCGCCTTCATCAGCTCCGGATGATTTTTGAGGAGCCAGTCTACGCCGTTCGATTCTCCGCCCTCCTCGTCCGCGGTGAGCGCCAGAATCAGGTCGCGGTCCGGCTTAAATCCTTCCTGGTGCAGGCGCAGGAACGTCGTCACCATAATCGCGTCGCAATCCTTCATGTCCTGGGTGCCGCGTCCGTACCAGTAACCATCCTTCTCGATGAACTGAAACGGATCGGTGGTCCAGTCCTCGCGCCGCGCTTCCACAACGTCTTCATGCCCGATGAAAAGGATCGGATCATGCGCGCCCGTCCCGCGATAGCGCACCACCAGGTTCTCTTTGCGGTCGTTGGGACCGCCCAGAAAGATGTCGCTCGCGGGAAAGCCGGCATCCAGAAAGCGCTGCTGCATGGCCTTCGACACAGCGGTCACGCTGCCCACCGAATCCGTGCTGTTGATCTCGATAATCTGCTTAAAAATGCCGAGCGCCTGCTCTTTGGTCGCGGCGTCGGGCGGCGTCCACCCCGGCGCACTCTGCGCCATTGTGGTGGATACAGCGAGAACGGCAAAAACGATTGGACTTGCGAATCGGTTCCGCATCAAGGTGAGCTCCTGTTTTCTGTGAACAAACAAAGTATCAGATTCCGGCGCAATGCTCTTTCGCATCCGTCGCCCCTGGCATTCCCACCCCTTCTTTGCGTAAGCTGAATCGCGGAACGCAACGAGGGCGACGATGAACCTGAATCAATTGGCGCGCACAGTACGGCGAGCGACGCTGGCCGGCGCGATACTGACAGGAACGATGCTGGCGCAGCCCGGAGCCACCCCGGAGTTTGTGAATACCCTCATGCCCCAGCCGGCTCAGCTCACGGTGGGCAACGGCCTGCTGGACATCTCGCACGGTGTCGCCATCAGCTTCGATAAGTTCCACGATGATCGCCTGGATAATGCCGTCACGTGGGCCCGCGAGCGCCTGCAGGAGCAAACGGGGGCGATGATGCAGGCGGACGCGGCGTCCCTGGTCATCTCCGTCGACGGAGCCGGCGAGGCCGTCCAGGGCCTCGACGAGGACGAGTCCTACTCGCTCGACGTCACACCCCAGGGCATCCATTTGCACGCGGCCACTGACGTTGGCGCCATGCGCGGCCTTGAAACCCTGCTCCAGCTGGTGCAGTCCGGCGACAACAGCTTCTGGCTTCCCGCCGTCTCCATTCAGGATTCCCCACGCTTCCGCTGGCGTGGCCTCATGATCGACTGCTCGCGCCACTTTGAGCCTGTCGGCGTCATCGAGCGCACCCTCGACGGCATGGCCGCCGTCAAAATGAACGTCTTCCACTGGCATCTGACCGACGATCAGGGCTTTCGCATCGAGAGCCAGATCTACCCCAAACTCACCGGTCTGGGCTCCGACGGCCAGTACTACACACAGGATCAGGCCAGGGAAATCGTCGCCTACGCGCGCGGCCTCGGCATCCGCGTGGTGCCGGAGTTCGACATGCCCGGTCACAGCACTTCCTGGGCCGTGGGCTATCCCGACCTCGCCAGCGCGGCCGGCCCGTTCACCATTGAGCGTCGCTTCGGCGTGTTCGACGTGGTGATGGACCCCACGCGCGAGAGCACCTACGCGTTTCTCGACAAATTCATTGGCGAAATGGCGGCGATTTTCCCCGACGAGTACATGCATATCGGCGGCGATGAAAACAACGGCGCCGAATGGAAGCAGAATGCGCGCATCCAGGCCTTCATGACCGCGCACAATCTCAAAGACACCGCCGCGCTCCAGGCCTATTTCAATCAAAAACTGTTACAAATCCTCACAAAACACGGAAAGAAGATGATCGGCTGGGACGAAGTTCTCAACCCCGGACTTCCCAAAGACGTCGTGGTGCAGTCCTGGCGTGGCTTTAACTCGCTGGCCGCCGGTGCCAGGCAGGGTTACAGCGGCATCCTCTCGGCGGGCTATTATCTCGATCACATGGAACCCGCCGCGGCGCACTACCGAGTCGATCCCCTCCCCGCCAACAACAATCTCACTCCCGAGGAGGCGGCCCGCATCCTGGGAGGCGAAGCCTGCAGCTGGGGCGAGTACGTCGACCCGCGCACCATCGACTCGCGCATCTGGCCGCGCACCGCGGCCATCGCCGAGCGCCTGTGGTCGCCGCGCACTGTCACCAGCGAGGACGACATGTACCGCCGCCTCGCCGTCGAGTCTCTGCGTCTGGAAGAGCTGGGGTTGACGCACATCTCACAGGAAGAGGCCAGCCTCCGCGCCCTGGCCGGAACCCAGCAGATCGATGCCCTGCGCCCGCTCATGGCCGTGCTGGAGCCGGTGAATTTCGACACGCGCTCGCACTGGTCCGAGGCGCACGGTGTGACCACACTCACGCCCATCAACCAACTAGTCGACGCTTTGCCGCCCGATCCACCCTCACGTCATGATTTCGGCGACCTGATGAGTACTTACCTGGAGGATCCGGTGGCCCACGTCGAGGAGGAAGCGGCGCTGGAGGACACGTTTCAGTCCTGGGTGGCGTCTCCCGAGCTGATGGAGCTGATGTCCAGCTCGCCGCAACTCGCCGCCGCACTGCCCCGCGCGCAACAGCTTGCCGAACTCGGTACGCTGGGCCGCGAGGCGGTGTCGTACCTCTCGTCGGGTGTCCCCGCCCCGCCCGGATGGAAAGCCCAGAAGCTTGCCTTTCTCGACGAGGCAGAGCAGCCGGTAGCGCTCACGCGCTTCACCGTCCTCAAACCGCTGCGCGACCTGGTGAATGAAGTGAAGTGAAAACAGCCAGTAGCCAGTGGCGTGGGATTTTGGAGAGGGCCGCACTGGTTGCCTTCTCGCAACCGCCTTTCGCTGCTCGCCGCAGGCTGCAGGCTACCCGCTACAGGCTACCGGCTGCATTTTGGGTTTTCTACTCCCTGCACCCTACTGGCTACACCCTGCACTTATCCAGCCGCCGCCCACTACTTCGTCGCCGTGGTAGAACACGGCCGCCTGGCCAGGCGTCACGGCGCGCTGTGGCTCGTCGAACACCGCTTCGACCTCGTCCGAACCCACGCTGCGAATCGTCGCCCACGCCGGCTCGTGCCGGTGGCGAATCTTCGCGCGCACCCGCATCTCGCCCTCCAGGCCAGGAATCGAAATCCAGTTCAGTTCCCGCGCGCGCAGCGTCCTCGTCGTCGCCTCGGCGTCCGAGCCCACGGTCACACGATGGCTCGCCTGGTCAATCTGGATCACGTACAGCGGATCGGGCGACGCCACGCCGAGCCCCTTCCGCTGTCCAACCGTGAAGTTGTGAATGCCGCGGTGCTGGCCGATCACCTCACCTGCCGTCGAGACCAGCTCTCCCGCCGTATCCGGAATCTCCTCGCCCTGCTCCTCGAGATATGCCGCGATGAAGCGCTTGTAGTCGCCGCCCGGGATAAAACAAATCTCCTGTGAGTCCGGCTTCACGGCAATCGCCAGCCCATGCTGCGCGGCGATGTCGCGCACCTCCGCCTTACGATAGCCGCCCAGCGGAAACAGCGTGCGCGAAAGCTGCTCCTGCGTCAGGCCAAACAGAAAATAGGTCTGATCCTTCGCCTGATCCACAGGCCGGCTCAGAATCCAGCGATCGCGCGCAGGATCGTACTCATTGCGCGCGTAATGTCCCGTCGCTATGCGATCCGCACCGATCTGCCGTGCCCGCACCAGCAGCTGATCGAACTTCAGATGGTTGTTGCACAGCGAGCACGGAATCGGTGTCCGCCCGTTCAGGTACTCGCGCACGAACGGCCGCACTACATCCTGCTCGAAGCGCTCCTGCTCATTGACCACGTAATACGGAATCCCCAGCGCCTCCGCAACGTGACGCGCGTCGTACACATCGTCGAGCGAGCAGCACCGCCCCGTCACCTGCTCCGGCATGCCCTCCTTGCCCGCCAGGCGACGCTGGTTCCACAGCTGCAGCGTCAGCCCCACCAGCTCGTAGCCCTGCGCGCGCAGCATGGCCGCGGCCGTCGACGAATCGACACCGCCGGACATAGCAACCGCAATGGTGTTGTTGAAGGACATAACCGGAGGGTTTGGGGACCCCTTAGCTTCTATGATAGCCGGAAGCTGGCAGCGGGTAGCTAAAAGCAGCTCGCGTTAAAGCGGCCAGCGCACCAATCGCCACGAGGGAGTGATGCCGTTTTCGCTGACGGTCTTATCGCTGACTGCTGACCGCTTTCCTGGCTGACCGTGGTATCGCTGCTGTTACTGGTTCACCCCACTGGCCAGGAAACCGCCATCCACCACCAGCACCTGCCCCGTCACAAATGACGCTGCGTCGGAAGCCAGATAAATCGCAGCTCCCACCACCTCATCGGTTTTTCCGAAGCGGTTCATGGGCGTGCGCATCAGCAGTTCTTTCCCGCGCGGCGTGTTGTCCAGCAGATCCGCGTTGAGCGCGGTACGAAAAACCCCCGGCGCGATGGCGTTGACCAGCACACCCTTCTTCGACCACTCCACCGCCAGCGAGCGCGTGAGCGAAGCGACCGCCGCTTTGCTGGCCGCGTACGCAGCGACCTCGCTGAGCGCCACAAACGAGTTCAGCGACGCAATGTTCACGATGCGCCCGTAGCCACGCTCCAGCATGTGCGCACCGAAAACCTGGCAGGCGCGCAGCGTGCCCGTCAGGTTGGTGTCGATAATGTCCTTCCACTCGTCTTCGGGAAACGTCAGCGTCGGCGCGCGTTTGATCTTGCCCGCACTGTTGACGAGGATGTCGACTTTGCCGAACCGTATGACGGTTTCCGTCAGCAATCGCTCCAGTGACGAACGGTCCTGCATATCGCAGGTGACCCGCAACGTCTTCCGCCCGCGCTTCTCGATTTCCGCGGCGGTTTCATCGACCTGCTCCTGGCGGCGTGCCGACACGACCACATCCGCGCCCGCTTCCGCCAAACCAAGACTGATGGCACGCCCGATCCCCGAGGTTCCGCCCACCACGACAGCGGTCCTGCCGTTCAACTGCAATGCCGCCAGCGTCACTTTGCCTCCGCGTGTGCCAAAACAGCCACCGGCGACGGTTTCCCCAGAAACACCGGCGCAATGTGGCGATCGAACAGGTTTTCCGTCACGTTTTTCGCGATCACTTTTTCATTCGCCTCCACCAGCCGAAAATATCTGTCCCCCATTTTCGCAGCAATCTTGAACCCCACGTGCAGCAGCTGCCGCAGGCTGCTGTTGTACGCGGGCGAATGTGGGTCATGGCGCAGCGCCGACGTGAATTGCTCCGAAGTCCACCAGGCCACCGTCGCCGGCGCAGGCAATTTCGCCGCATTAATATCAATCACTGTGGCATATGGAGCGCACAGCTCTTCGCGATGCGCGTACGCTTCCGCGTAAATCTCCTTCGCCAGCGCCAAGCCGTCGCCGCCTGCTTCCGCCAGCCCGATAATCTCTTCCAGCCACGTGGTTCCCGCCGTCTTCAGGTGCACACCGGACTTCTTCGTTGCCTCGTGGATGGCCGCATCGATGGAAAACTTGTCGCTGCCCGAGTGCACGCTCAGCTTCAAATTCTTCGGCAGCCCCAGATTGGCGACCGCCCACGCAATCGCCGCCACGTCCAGCGTCATCTCGCGCTGGAACTGCACTGCATTTCCAACATAATCCACGCCTTTGTTAAACCGTCCCGTAAACTTCGGCGCGATCGTCTGCACCGGAATCCCCTCATCCGCAATGGCCGCCAGAATAATCAGCAGCTCCGCCGGCGTTTGCGCCGCGTCGGTTTCGTCCATCGAAACCTCGGTGATGAAATTTCCCTTCCCTTTCGCGCCTTCGATCCTGCGGTAAACCTTTCCTGCCTCCTCCACCGCAAACAGAAACTTCGCAGCCGTCGCGCGCACCAGTTCCGGCGTAATCTCGAATGCTTCCCGCACTCCCTCCAGGCGCAGCGTTCCCGCGAGATCCGCACGCCGCTTCACGAATTTCTCTATGGCCGCCTGCGACGCCGGCTTGCCGATGAAATCAGCCACGTCGATGGTGAAAAAATCGCACGGCCCCAGAAACCGGTCGACCGTCGTCAGGTTGATGTGATCCGCATCGCAGAAGTAGGGCTTTTTCCAGCCCAGCGCCTGCACCGCCGCATCCGCCGCCGCGCGTGTTTGCTCCGGCTCCGACCCGATAATGTTGTGCTCCCGGTTGGATTTGTTCCATACCGGAATCACCTCAACCCCCGCGCGCGCCGCTTCGATGCACGCCTGCAGCTGCGCTTTGGCCTGATGAGCAAATCGATCGCCCACCCCAATGGA
>JASHPM010000139.1 GCA_030038115.1 Acidobacteriaceae bacterium
TTCCCGGCCCGCCGCGCCCGACATGGCGATGCGATTTGTTCCGGAGCCGCTGGCTGCAACGCCGGGACAGAGGTGGGACTGGATTGGCGCTATCTTTCTCAACGACAAGCAGGCACCGGCGATCGTTACCGCAAACGCCAGGACCGTCAGCGTGATCGGAGGGCCATCCTTTGCGTTTCCGGGTGGTACGCACGGCATCGCGCCAGGACCGGAGTCCGTGCTGGCGGTGGACTTTAATTACGACTTCAGGACGGATTTGGTTCTTGCCGGAGCGGGCGGCGTGCGATTCATGCGCCAGGATTCGCCGCAGAAATTCACCGATGTGACTGCTCAAACAAAGCTGTCGCCACAGATCCTGAACGGCAATTACACTGGCGCGTGGGCCGTGGACATCGAAGCCGATGGCGATCTCGACATCGTGCTCGGCGCGCAGGGCGGTTTGCCGACGGTTTTGCGCAACAACGGTGACGGCACGTTTACACCGATCCATCCATTTGCCGGCGTTGCAGGTTTGCAGCAGTTTGTTTGGGCCGATCTGGATGGCGACGGCAACCCTGACGCGTCGTTGATCGATGGCGTGGGACAGCTGCGCATTTTCCGCAATGAACGGGCGGGAAATTTCAAAGAAATTCCGTCCGCACCGAGACTCGGTACGGTCAGCGCGATCGCCCCTGCGGATACGCGTAACAGCGGAACCCTCGATCTGGTCGCTGTCAAATCGGGTGGCGCGATCGTGCGGCTCGTGGAGGATAACGGCAGATGGACTTCGACGGAAATTGCCCAGGTTCCGAACGCGGCAAACGTCCTGTGCGGGCCGGTCCGTCTGCGCACTGCAGATCTCGACAATAACGGAGCGGTCGACTTGCTGTTAGCGCGGGTGGGATCGACCGGCGATGCGCGCGGTCCGCTCATCTGGTTAGGCGCCGGCGACAGCACATACAAGCTGATGGACCACCCGGCGGGTTCGGAACGTGTCTTCGACGCTGCGGACGTGGATGGTACGGGTCACCTCGATCTGCTCGCGCTTGACGACGCCGATCAGCCAGTGAAGGCGGTAAACCACGGCACGAAGAATTACCACTGGCAGGTGATTCGCACACGCGCCGTGCAGGCGACCGGCGATCAGCGGATCAATTCCTTCGGAATCGGCGGAGAAGTGCAGATTCGCTCGGGATTGCTGCTGCAGGCACAGACGATCGCTGCGCCGGAGGAGCACTTCGGACTGGGCGAGTGGCCGGGAACCGATGTCGCCCGCATCCTTTGGCCGAATGGAACGGTGAACGCAGAGTTCCAGATCGCCGGCGACCAGGAAGTACTTGCGCAGCAGCGGTTGAAAGGGTCATGCCCGTTTCTCTTTGCGTGGAACGGCAAAAAAATGCAGTTTGTGAAGGACACCGTGCCCTGGGGATCGGCGATCGGCCTCCGCATCAATGCGCTCGGTCCCGCGCGCATTGCGGCGACCCAGGAATGGTACAAAATTCCGCGCAACGATCTCGCGCCGCACGACGGCGTCTACGATCTGCGCATCACCGGCGAGCTGTGGGAGACGTATTACTACGACTGGCTCCAACTGATGACGGTGGATCATCCGCAAGGAACCGACGTCTTCACCGACGAGCGGTTTGTGGTCCCTCCGGTAAAGCTAGCCATCACCGCGACGGAGACGCCGCATCCGATCGCACGCGCGGTCGACGACCGCGGCAACGACGTGACCGATATTCTCCGATCCCTCGACGGACGGTATCTCGACACATTCTGGCGCGGGCAATATCAGGGAGTCGCTCGCGATCATTATGTAGAGATAGACCTCGGAGACGATGCGCCCGCGAACGGTCCGTTGTATCTGATCGCACGAGGATGGGTGCATCCATCGGACTCGTCGATCAACGTGGCTCTGAGCCAGGGTCATCATGAGCAGCCGCAGCCGCTCAGCCTCGAGGTTCCGGATGGTCGCGGCGGGTGGGTCGTCGCGCGGCCGAATCTCGGGTTTCCTGCGGGGCGTAACAAAATCTGCCTGATCGATCTGACAGGGGTCTTTCGGCCGGGAACGCCGCGCAAGGTGAGGCTGCGCACGAACCTCGAGATTTATTGGGATCAGATCCAGTGGGCGCGCGGGCTACCTGCCACGCCGCTGAAGATCACGCACATCGACCCCTTGACCGCGGACCTGCGCTATCGTGGTTATTCCAGCATTCATCAGGCTAATGCGTCATCGCCGGAAATTCCGGATTACAACCACATTGCATCGACCACACAAATCTGGCGGGACCTCGAGGGCTACTACACACGCTACGGCGACGTGCGGGAGCTGCTCCATAAGATCGATGACCGTTACGTAATCATGAATGCCGGCGATGAACTGGCCCTTCGTTTTCCAGTTCAGGCGCCGCCGCCGGCAGGCTGGGCTCGCGATTATGTGCTCGCCGGCGATGGATGGATCAAGGACGGCGACTACAACTCAACCTTCTCGGCGACCGTGCAGCCGCTGCCGTATCACGCGAAAACCGTGTACGACACACCGCCGGGTCCGCTCGAGGACGAGTGGGTCTATCGCCATCATCCCGAGGACTGGCTCCTGTGGCAGACACGCTTCGTGACGCCCGAGCCGTTTCGCGATGCGTTGAGCGGTGAGGCCGAAAAGACGAGGGAGGCCGGCCCATCACGATGAAGCGCATTTCTGTGGCTCGCATTGTCCTCTATGTCGTCTTTGCCGGCATGCTTGCGACTCCTTTTTTCATGCGGCGTCTTTCGTCGCAACGCGGCAGGCCCACGACAGGTAAGGTCGATTGCCAGGCGGCAATCGCGCGCTACGGATTCTGCTTCACGGAAGTCTCCCAGCGGGCGGGCATCCATTTTGTGCACGAGGCGCCGGTCCTCGATCCGAAACTGAACGGCATAATGCCGGAGGTTGCATCGATGGGCGCGTCGGTGTCGATCGTGGACTTCGATCGCGATGGCTGGCCGGACATCTACGTGACCAACAGCCGCATCGGCAGCATGAATCATCTCTACCGGAACAACCACGATGGCACATTCACCGACGTGGCCGAACAGATGGGTGTCGCCGATGTCAACCAGCCCGGTACCGGTGTCTCGATGGGCGCCGTGTGGGGCGACTACGACAACGACGGGTACGAGGATCTCTTTCTCATCAAGTGGGGACGGCCCGAACTGTTCCACAACGATCACGGGCACGGCTTCACGCGGGTGACCGATGAAGCGGGGTTGCCTCCGTGGATCAATGCCAACACTGCCGTCTGGTTCGACTACGACGGAGATGGCCTGCTGGACCTCTTCGTAGGTGGCTACTATCCCGAGAACGTCGACCTGTGGCACCTGAAAAACACGCGCATGATGCCGGAGAGCTTTGAGTACGCGAAGAACGGCGGACGAAAATACCTGTTCCACAATCTCGGCAACGGCCATTTCGAAGAAGTTAGTGCGAAGGTGGGCATCAGCAGCCGCCGCTGGGCGCTGGCCTGCGCGGCAGCCGATCTGCAGGGGACCGGCTATCCCGACTTGTTTGTCGCGAATGACTACGGCGTCTCGGAGCTCTACCTCAACGACCACGGGCATTTCCACGAAGCGGGCCAGGAAACGGGCGTTGGCTTTGCGCCCAAGAGCGGCATGAATGCCGCGTTCGGCGACATCTTCAATCAGGGAAAGTTCTCTGTGTATGTCTCGAATATCTCCGAGGAAGGCGTGCTGATTCAGGGCAACAATCTCTGGGTGCCGCAGGAAAGTAAAGGACTGCACTACGCGAATCTGGCACGCGACCTCGGCGTCGAACTGGGCGGATGGAGTTTCGGCGCGCAGTTCGGCGACCTGAATAACGATGGCACGCTGGACCTGTTTCTCGAGAACGGATACATCTCGCTCTCGCGCACCCGCAGCTACTGGTACGACTTTTCCAAAGTCGCCGGCGGCAACAGTTCCATCATCAGCGACGCTGCTCACTGGCCCGCGTTCGATGGGCGCAGCCTCTCCGGCTATCAGCAAAAGAAGGTCTGGATCAACGACGGAGCCGGCAAGTTTGAAGACGTGGCGCAGGCGGTCGGCGTGACAGACACGTACGACGGGCGCGCGGTGGCCCTGGCCGACCTGTGGAACACCGGTGTGCTGGACGCGGTCGTCGCCAACCAAGGCGGTCCGCTGCTGATCTACAAAAACACTGTCGCATCGGGAAACGACTGGATTGAGTTCGACCTCGAAGGCACAAAAAGCAATCGCAGCGCGATCGGCACCCAGGTTACGCTGTTCTGGAACGGCCAGCAACAGGTGCAGTCCGTCTCCGGAGGCAGCGGTTTTGCTTCGCAGAACGATCGCCGCCTGCACTTCGGCCTGGGAAAGAATCCGCAGATCGAAAAAGCGGTGATCCGCTGGCCGTCGGGGACCGTGCAGACGCTTGACCATCTGACGCCCAATCAGCTGGTTCACGTGAAGGAGCCCTCATGAGTCAACCGGCTGCCGCAGTTTCGCAGGCCGCGCCGAATGCCGCGTGGAAGCGCCTCCTCGACAGCCGTTTTGCGCCTCCCGTCTTCATTACCCTGATCCTGCTCGTCGGAAATCTCTCGTTCGGAATCCTCGAAAGCTATCAGAAGACGTTGTTGGCAATCGTTACCAGTATTGCGGGCGAGCTGATCCTCGGAAGAATCTTTCTGAGGAAATGGCTGCACCCGGCCAGCGCATACATTACAGGTATCAGCGTGGGAATCCTGCTGCGCTCGCCGGCGTACTGGACCTTCGCACTGTGCGCCGCGCTCTCCATCACGTCAAAATACGCGCTGCGTTTTCGCGGGCGCCACATCTGGAATCCATCGAACCTCGGTATCTGCGCCATGCTCTTTTTGGCGTCTGACTCTGTGGCAGGACTGAGCATTCAATGGGGCAATAACCTGGCCTCGCTGATCGTGATCTGGGTGTTGGGTTCGCTGATTCTGTGGCGCGCCCGTCGCATCCACATCACCGCGGTCTACGTCGCGTCGTTCATCGCGCTCTCGTTCCTCCGCGCATGGATCACGGGGGATCCATGGCAGTCCGAGATATCGCCGATTACCGGGCCCATGTATCAGCTTTTCATGTTCTTTATGATCACGGACCCGAAGACGACGGTTCGCTCGCGCACCGGCCAGTGCGTCGTCGCTGTTGGCATCGCGGTGGTGGAGTTTTTCATGCGGCTCGACAGCAGCGTTTATGCCCCGCTCTACGCACTGTTCTGGGTCGGACCAGCCGCGCTGGTCGTCGAAATGTGGATGGACTCGCGCCGCAGTCGTGCTACCGCTCCAGCAATCACGCCGAGCCCGCAACCCGCGCGACCTTAGTGGCGGGCGAGTTCCCGGTTCGGCGCAGAGTCCGGCGCAAAGTCCGGCGCAAAGCCGCAACCCTGCAGCATGTCCGATACCTCATCGCGAGTCGTGCCGAGTTTGGCCGCGGCGTCAAACAAGTCGTTAACTTCCACCGGATACCAGTTGCGCCGCTCGGCACGCCCGAACCCGGCTATGTTGAAAGGTTCAATCGTTCGGATAATGTCACGAATCAGCGCATCAGATTCGGCCTCAGTCAGGCGGTGCTGCGCGCGCTGCAACAAGTCCCGGCAGGCCGGACCGAAAACAGGATGCTCACACAACAGAAACGACGACGCCAGATGTGGTTTGCACAGTCGTCGCACCGCTTCGGAGTAACTCGCAGCCGCAAAATACAGAAGAGACAGCGCAATAAACACCGGGAAGTTAGACATATTCGCGTAGAGACTCGCGATCAGGCGCGCGGTCGCGAGTAACTCGGTGTCGGTCCGCTGTGCGTATTCCTGCAACCGCGTCGCGAAATCAGGTGTGCCCCAATCGCGGTCGATGATCTCCGCGAGCCGCGTGACGCCCAGCAGCGCCAGTGGAAATCCCGTAGAGAGCAGCGGATCGACAAAACCGGCCGCTGACGGCAGCAATGCCCAGCGCTCCCCGGCGATCTGGGCGGAGCGGAAGGACAGGCGCGGCATGTGAGTAAAAGGCCGCACCGCTTTGGCCAAGCGAAACTGCTCGCGGAGGGCTGGAATCAGGTCCAGAAGTCGATTCCACGCCGCCGCGCCTTCACTGAATGGGAGCTCAGACGCGATCTGATTCGTCGCTGCGACGCCCGCGCTTGTCAAGCCGTTGTTGAAGTGCAGGACCCAAATCCATCCGCCGTCAAACACGTGGTGCACGGCCGCATCGTCAATCGGGTAAGGAGGAATTTCGGGCACGCGGTTGAACGGCGTCTCCTGGAGGCGGCGCACGCCTGAAAAATGCGAATAAAGAGCCTGCGTGTCCGAAAAAGCCGGCAAAGGCAATTCGCCGAGATCCGCAGCACGGTGGAGGAACCCGCGAGGACCGGTAGCGTCGACGACAAATCGCGCGCGAAATGTCATCCTGTTGCCACCGTGATCGCCTTCCAGAATCGCTTCATCGCCGTCCTGAGAGAATCTCTCCAGGCTCACCCGGTCGAAGCAGGCTACTCCCTGCCTCTGCGCCTCCCGCACCAGCAATGCGTCAAAATCGGCGCGATACCAGTGCATGTCGGCGATGTCGTCGCGGGGGCTCGCTGCAACGAGGAGTTGATCCTGGCGATTCGGATCCGCAGACCGCGAAAAACCGAGCACATGATGATGGAACGTAAAACCACGCTTGAGTCCGCACGCGATACCGGGATATGCCCGTTGCCAGCTACCCCATTTTGTGAGTGGCCGGAGCGCAGGCAAACTGTAACGAGTCGTTAGTTCTTCGAGAAGCAGATTGGATAAGGGCGTCGAAGACTCTCCAATGACGACCCTCGGATGCGTTCCTTTCTCGATAAGAACGACAGAATGCCCGAGCCGGCGCGCGATCATGGCCATAAGCGATCCGGCAAAGCCGGAGCCGACCACCGCGATGTCGTAAGTCTCGCTCAGCTGTAGCCTCCACAATGCCCGCAAATGACCGGGGGCAAGACGGACTGGCGAAGATTCATAGTGTGCAGCCGCGCGACGCGCTGTTCATGGCAGGCTTCGCATCTTGGATTATGGCGCACATCCCATAGGTCCACGAAAACGCGCCCGCGGTTGAGAGCAACCCCGTACGCGGCCGCGGCTTCCACGGCGGCGAGCGTCGGTGGTGAATAATCCCCGCTCGCGGCCAGCTCTTCCATCGCACCATTACCCGCGCGCGTCCGAATCAGAGTCACCGCTGTTGCGCCGCAGTCAAACGCGAAGTCCAGCGCACGCGCTGTCCACTCGACCGTCTCTTCTTCTTTCATAAAGGGCGGCTTTATAAGGATAAAGACACGAAGGTCAGTGTCGTTCTCTCGCAGACGAGCCGCGGCGGCGCGAAATTGGTCGAGGGTCATCCGTTTATTCAGCTGTTCGAGAATCTTCGGATGGGCGGTCTCGAGGCCCATAGCGACTTCCAGCCTGCCCCTGACCTGATCGCGAAACCGAAAACATTCGTTGCCAACCAGAGAGGGATGGCACTCGACAATCACCCGCTCGAAAGCGGCAACCAGCGCCGCTATCGCCGCATAATCCTGTGTCGGAATGGCTTTTGGATCGAAGAAGCTGCCGCTGTTGTAGAGCTTGATCTGCCGAGCGGCGGGCAGGCGATCGAGCGCATAGTCAATTTGCGCCGGAATGGCCCCGACCTGCGTTTCTTCCTGCAAAGTATTTTTCCAGAGGTCGCACATCAGGCAGCGCCACGGGCATTCGCGGTTGGTGAGAAAAACCGTCGCGACCGGCACGATCTCTCCAGCCGCGCTGCGCTCCTCTTCGACAAAAAATGCCGACGGCCGCAAAGGGTCGAGCGCATTCCGCCGCGGACGCCGCGCCAGAATCCATGCATCCCGTTCGGCAGCGGCCTCTGGATATGCGGACAACGTACACCTCAGTGGTAGATCGACAGAAACCGCTCGCGGTACTCCGCCTCGCGATACGGCAATCGCGAGTGCAGCGCATCCGGCGAAAACGCACCGTGCTGGAACCGCCGCTTGGGAAAGACAGGCATATCAAACCCAGTGACTGCCTTCACGCCGCGAGCAACAATCTCGCCCTTCAGTTCATAAAGGCGATCGACGTTATATTGCGTCAGCTCGATAAAGGGAATCGCCTCCGCGACGGCGATGACTTCCGGTTTCGTGTACGGGCTGAAGCCGTCAAACCCGAAGTGACGAGCCGTTGCATAGGTGCGCACATACGAACGGCTCAAGCCTCCGCTGTATGTCAGCGAATGCTTGATCTTGCCAACGCCCCAGCCCTCCTGGTAGAGCATCGGGTTATTAATCACACTGCGGATGGTCAACTCAGGATTCTCCTCGATGGGATAATCTTTCAGGTTTTCGTCGCCGCCATCGCCATCGATCAAATAACGCCAACCGGAGTAGCGAGCACGAATGCCGCGTCCCAAAGCCAGAGCCATGGTCGCCGATTCCACATCGAGAGATTTGTAATCTTCAATGATACGAATGGTCTCGTCGATGTCGAGGGCGGATGGATCGGCCTCAATCGGCTCAAGAAACATCGATAGCCCCAGCCGTTCGAGGAACGTCTGTGCCTGCCGCAGGTCGGGACCGTTGCCCAGATCGAGGACGAAGGCCTTCAGCCGGCTTGGACTCATTGCCAGCCTGCGCATCACGTGATAGGTAGTCAGAAATACGCTGCCGCTGTCGATGCCTCCGGAGAAACATGCTCCGATTGGCTCGTCCGCGGGCATAGTCCGCAACCACTGCGCGATTTCCTCGGCCAGCGCGGAGATGTACGCCTTGCCGATCACGTCGAGGTCCGCCGGCAGGGTTCCGGAAACCGGCGTGAAGAAGCGCGTATAGACCGGATCCGGATCGGGGCAACCAATCAGCTGCAAATCCACGACGTAATGGGCCGGTACCATGCGCGTGTAACTGGGATGAAATTGCCCATCCAGCCCCTCGGCCCTCAGCCACTCGTAAATCGTGTCAATACGCGACGCAACGATCAGCGCGGGCCCCTCCTGCCGCTTGGCGAGAAAGTAGCGCATTGGCCGGTCGAGCGAGCGCGCCATGCGAACCGTCTTACCCGACTTCGCCAGCAACGCAAACGAGCCCTGAATTTGGCGCACGGACTCGGTGGGTTCCTCGAGTAAACGCCTGCGAGCTTCGTCGACGCTCATGTTGTAGAGGTGATTTGAGCCGGGCTCGATCAGATCGACGACTCGTTCGATGTAATGGTCCATCACATCCCTCGCAAGCAGTGTACGCGGTACGGATGTCGAAAATCCGGATCGCCCGCCGCTGAAGTCGCGCCGTGGCTACGCGCTCAGAGCCGCCAGGGAATCCTTAATCGTTGGGTTTTGTCCCTCTTCGACCGCACGCCGCCGAATCTGATGAAACTTCGACAACAGAGCATTCGCCGCGGAAAGCTTTTCGATGCGTTTTGCATACGCCGTAAGTTTGGCTCCCGGGATGGCAAAGATCGCCACGTCATCCTGCAGGATATCCAGATAAGCGCGAGCGCCGCAGCATCCCAGGCTGAGGGCCGCGCGGCCCGTGTTCATCACCTGAGGAACCACAGCGCATGCCGGCCGGCCCATCGCGGGCGCGATTTGACTCTCCACCTGCTGCGTAGCCTCAGAAAGGATGAGCGTTTGATTCGCCTGGACGAACAGGATAACGACATCGGGCGGAAGCGGCGTTTGGGCCAGCGGCGAGTAGACAACATAATGTGATTGCGACCGCAGAACCGGAATCTGCGCCAGGTCTTCTGCGCGCACATAACCAATGTCGGCGAATACCTTAAGCGCGTCCACCAGGTCGGTCTGTTGCTCGGGAGAAGGTTGCAGGTTATGCGTGTAGACACCGATTGCGCAGCGATAGTGATCGGCTGCGGATGTTGCGAATGCTGTGACCGCGGCGTTTTCCCAAAACCTGCACCCGGCGGGAACACGGCCTGAATGCAGTGAAATGCCGCTGGGCAGAGAATCCGAAAAGGAAATCGCTACCGGAGGCTGCTGAAGATGAAGAGATGCGGTCAGGGCGTCGGCCAACGACGCAAATTCGGTGGTGTCGAATTTCGGTGTCATATAACTCCTGAAACGAATGAAGAATCCGCTGTTGCCATTCGGATATCTGTGCCTGGAACCCGATCAGCCACAGCGCTCGGGCTCTGCGGTAAATCCCAGGTCAGCGATAAATCCTCTTAGTTCCGGCTCAGTAACTGAAGAAGGATCGTATTTGATAACCACTAACGCGCCCGAGTAACTGGCCTTTGCCCACTTCACTCCTTTTTGCTCGCGGAGCATGGTTTCAAGTCCGACAGCGCAGGTGACGCACGTAAACCCCTTGACGCGGTACGAAACGGTCTTTGTCTCGCCGATGTGCGCTGCCTCAATGGCCGCCAGAGTCCCTGCGCCCGCCAGGGTCATCATTTGAACGAAGCGTCTGCGTTGCATGATCGCTATCTCCTTAATCTGCGGTCGCCGCGGGCGCGCGGGATTCTCATTGCGCCGCTGCGATCCCGGGGTCGTACTTCCACGCTGTTTCGGTGGAAGCCTTATCCGAAAATCGCGAATCGGTGTACTGGCTGAATTCGATCTTTCTGTTGAGAACCCCGGTTTCGATCATCAGATCGCGCACCATGTCGAAGTCCGCCTTGCGAGGAGCGAGCTGGCTGTAAATCACGCGGTCCATGGGTTTCGTCAGTGCCCATCGCAGCAGAGCCGGCTTTTGGTTGTAGTAGTAACGGCCAACGAAGTCCGCGGCATCTTCGCGATATGGCTTGCCCTTATCAAGCCACAAGCCCGATCGCGCGATGCCATCGACGAGCACCTGAACCGCCTCGGGTCGCTGGTCGATCAGGTCCTGCCGCACAACCAGGATGCACGACATATAGTCCGGCCAGTATTCGCGGGCCTGAAACAGGATGCGCCCGTATCCTCCCATCTCCGCCTGGGAAGGAAACGGTTCACCCATCACGAAGCCATCGATGGCGCCGGCGGCCAGCGCCCCTGACACGTCGGGCGGCGCCATCTCCACCATCCTGATATCGCCCGGCTTCATACCCCACACCTTCATCGCGCGGAACAGGATCAGGCGCTCGTCGGAAAAGCGGCTTGGGATGGCGACCGTGCGCCCCTTCAGGTCGGCAACGGTCATAACCGGTCCGTTCTTCCTTACCACCAGCGCGCTGCCATAGCGATGTCCGAGATATACAACCTTAATGGGTACACCCTGGGCTGCGAGCGCGATTGCCAGCGGCGCGACGATGAATGCCGCCTGCACCTTATTCGAGATCAGCGCTTCTTTGATTTCCGGAAAGCCCTGAAACAGACGCGGCAAAAACAGCTCGCCGTTCTCCGAGAATTTCGAAATGTAATCGGTGACCGGACACGTGAGCTGGCAGGTCACGGGAATATATGCGACGACGATCTTGCGCTGCGCAGGTGCCCGGAAACCGTTGAGCACCACGTCCCAGTTCACATTCAGCCAGGCATGCAGCCCCGTAATGACGACGAGCCACGCGACGGCGAATATCGCGACCTTCTTAGGACTCAAATCGGAACCCCCATCGAACCGAACGAAGCTTCTCCAGACGCCGGAATAACACGTCCAGAACCAGGCCGATGACTCCAATCAGCAGGATCGCCGCAACCACCAGGTCATATCGCTTTCCGGAGTTGCGCGAATCGATCACCAGATAGCCCAGTCCTGAGTCGACGGCAATCATTTCCGCCGCCACTACAACCAGCCACGCTATCCCCAGCGCGATGCGGAGTCCCACCAGAATTTGCGGGAGCGCGGCCGGGAACAAAACCTTCGCGAGAAGCTGCGGAGGCGTCAGTCCAAAGTTGCGGCCCGCATGCCGATAGACTGCCGGCACACTGGAGACGCCATTGATGGCTGCTACGACGATGGGGAAGAACGACCCGAGGAAAATCAGAAATACGGCTGCATCATCGCCGACCCCAAAGAAGATGATCGCAACGGGAATCCACGCGATGGGACTGATCGGCCGAAGGATCTGCATTACGGGATTCACAACCTGGTTGGCCGCCGGGTACCAGCCGAGTGTCAGTCCCAGCGGGACCCCGATTGCAACAGCAGCGCCGTAACCATATGCGACGCGGCGGAGAGAATCGACGATGTCGCCCCACAGAACGTGATGCCGCAGCAGTTCAGCCAGCCCTCGTTCCACCTCGACCGGCGAAGGAAACACCCTGGTTCCGCTCCAGCGCACGGAGTAGCACCACAGCGCCAGCAGGAGCGCCGTGGCAAGGATCGGCCAGAAGACGCGTTCCACTCTCCCAGGCTGACTGAATCCGTTCATAGTTTGTGGGCCAGTCCGATTTGCTGGAAGATGCCGTCGCGCAGCTGGAGATAACGCTGCGAACTAATGTCGCGCGGATGCGGCACGTCGATATTCACGATCTGCTGAATGGTTGCCGGACGCGCACTCATCACCACAACCCGATCGGCAAGCTGCACGGCTTCATCGATGTCATGCGTGACGAAGATGATGGTCTTTCTCTCCGCCTCCCAGATACGCAGCAGTTCGCCGCGCATAATCAGGCGCGTGATTGAATCGAGCGCGCCGAATGGCTCGTCGAGCAGAAGCATGTCGGGATTGACGGCCAGCGCGCGCGCCACTTCGAGCCGTTGCTTCATCCCTCCGGATAACTCCTGCGGATAGGTTTTCTCAAACCCCTGCAGCCCGACCATCTTCACGTAGTGAGCGATGCGCTTTTCCCGTTCGGCGCGCGGCAGCTTCGATAATCCGAATCCGATGTTGCCTTCAACGGTGAGCCACGGAAAAACGCCACGTTCCTGAAAGACGAAGATGCGCCGCGGATCCGGTTTCCGCACTATCTCGCCATCAACTCTGATTTCGCCGCTGGTGGGCGACAGAAACCCCGCCATAGCGTTCAGCAGCGTAGTCTTGCCGCATCCCGAGGGGCCGAGCAGGCAGACGAATTCACCGTCGCCGACCTCGAGATCGATATCATCGAGAACATCGGTCTGTTTGCCGTCGCGCTCAAAGACCATGCTCACGCGATCGACGGACAGCTTCGTCTTCAGGGCCGTGGGCGCGATGACCGATTGCGTTTGCGACACTAATCCTCCGAATAACCCCAGCGGAAGGATTTCACCTTCTCGAGCGATTGCATTCCCAGATCGAGCAGCAGGCCGATGACACCGATAATGAGCATGCCGGCGACCACCAGGTCATAACGGTTGCCGGCGTTGCGCGCATCCACGATCAGAAATCCCAGGCCTGAACTGACGGCAATCATTTCCGCGGCCACTACAACCAACCATGCGATGCCAAGAGTGATCCGCAAACCCACGATCAGGTTTGGAACGACAGCCGGGTACAGGACGCGATAAACAAGGCTCGGCGTTCCCAGGCCGAAATTCCGGCCTGCGTTCACGTACACCGCGGGAATGCTCCGTACGGCGTTGATGGCCGTGAGCATGAGCGGAAAGAAGCAACCGACAAAAATCAAAAATATGGCGGCGAGATCGCCGACGCCAAACCACAGAATCGCGATCGGAATCCAGGCCAGTGGCGAAATTGGACGCAGAATCTGAAGAATCGGGTTCAGCGCCATTTCGGCTCGGCGATACCAGCCAACAGCGAGACCCAGCGGAATGGCGAGGGCCGCGGCGAGAGTGAAGCCCCACGTGACGCGGAACAGCGATGCGACGATGTACTTCAGCAGCAGCCCGTGGCGCACCAAATCCACGATACCTTCGACGGTTCCCCATGGACCCGGCAACAGGTGGCTGGATTGCCTGCGAATCCCAATTTCCCAGAGCAGGAGCAGGACAGCGATAAACGCCAGAGGCCGCAACAGGAGGCGCAGATTCATACGGGCCGCGTTGTCGTCTCGCATCCGTTCCTCTTCTCGAACGCAACCAGCCTTGTCGCTGTGGAGCGCCAATTCCTGAAGCCGCAAAGTCACAAAGAGAATTGTGGGCCGGGGAAACCTGGGGATTCTCTTTGCGTGTTGAATGTTACCGGCATCGAACCACGTCGCGCCTCCACCGAAAGGTGGAACCTGCAGCCCATCTGAGGACCTTGTGGCGCATCGCAGGCCTGGCAGCAATTTCGTACGCGATTTCCATGTGGCGCGAAAGGAAAGGAAAGGAGTGAAAAAACCCTTCGCCGGGGCCGTTTATCAAATTGTAATGAAGATTGTTCCGTTCTCCACCGCCAGCTCGATGCCTGCGGCCTTCGCAGCTTCCTGCAAAGCTGCGTCCAGCATCACAACTGGATCCCTGCTTATGTCCAGCCGGCGCATCAGCCCTTCTCCCTTTTTGCCGCCCGCTGACAAGGTGATTTTGAGCCCGCGACGCTTGCATTTGATGGGCGTGCCGTCTTCGAGCTTCGTGTTCATCGGCTTGATATAAGCGTCGACATAGTGCACTCCGATACCAGACTTGTCATCCGTATGCTGCGGGAGCTTGTCCACGGCAGCCGCGTTCACATCACAAAGTCTGATTCTCACGCTGGGCTCCGATGGAGGAGAATGCCCTTCGATTCCAGAAATTCGTCCATCGCCTTTCTGAACGCACGGATGTGCTCCGGGGTGCTGCCGCAGCAGGCGCCGACGATATTCGCGCCCGCCTCGAGAAGCGGCGGCAGACCCTGCACCATCTGCTCCGGCGTTTCATCGTAAACCACTTTCATATCCACCAGCCTGGGCTGCCCGGCATTGGGCTGGACCATCACCGGCAAACTGGTTACGCTCTTGTAACGCTCCACCGCCGTGAGCGCGCGCTGCATGTCCATTCTCGTGCCACAGTTCAGCGCGACGATGTGCGCGCCCTGCTCCTCCATGAATACAGCGGCCTTTTCCGGTTCGACTCCCATCATGGTCCGGAAGGTCGAGCCGTCGAGAGTGACGTCGTACGCCATCGATCCGATGATGCACTTCGCGCCTGCCGCCTGACCGGCTCTGATGCCGATCAGCAGTTCCTCGAGGGAGGTTTGCGTCTCGATGATAATCGCGTCCGCGCCGCCTTCGACCAGCGCCGCGGCCTGCTCCTCGAAGGCGCTGCGCACCTGTGCCTCGGTGAAATCGCCGAAAGGTTCGAGTAGTCCCCCGAACGGTCCGATGTCTCCGATCACGTAACCGCCGCTGTTACCAAAAGCCTGGCGCGCGATTTCCACGCCCGCCTTGTTGATGGCGGCCACGTGATCTCCCTCGGAATGGCGCGTGAGCATGATGCGCGATCCGCCAAACGTGTTTGTCAGGATGCACTCCGATCCGGCCTGCGCGTAGCGGCGCTGGATGGCCAGCACTCTCTCCGGATGCGTAAGGTTCCACGCTTCGCCGCAGTTGCCCTGTTCCAGGCCCGCGATCATCAGTTGGGTGCCCATCGCGCCGTCGCAGAGCAAGGGCCGCTCCCGGACCGCGTCCTGCAGGAGCTTCTTCATCGTTCCTCGCTTTCCCGCGCAATTTCGTTTAGCGCCAGAGCGTAGTGAATCGTTTCGAGTACCAGTCCCCACTTGTGATCGCGGCTGGCCGCCTCGCAAAAGCATCCCGCGACACTGGTTTCGCGCCGCCACGATATGACGGCATTCAGACGTTCTCCGCTCAGCGGTTTTTCGTGAGCGATGGAGGTCATCAGACTCCTGGGATCATCGATGTACCGGCACATATAAGTGTGACCGGTATCACCCGGAGCCGGCGTGCAGCGCTGCTCCTGGATCGGGTAGCCATCGGCGCGCGGGCCCAGCTTCACGTTGTAATGGAACGTCAGCGGCCGTCCCATGTTCGTGCAGGTGGTCCCATCGTAGCGGAAGACAGCGTCGAGCGAACCATCCGGGTGGAAGTTCATCGAAAGGCGCTCCTGGGCCCATCGCTTCAGAGCCTTTCGATTCACGGTATACGCGGCGTGCTGATCCAGCACCGGCCTGCGTGCTGTGACGCTTTCGCCGCATCCTCGCGGAGCCCGGAACCAGGGCGCGCGGCGGTACTGGCAAGGCCCGAAAGAGCAGCTCTCGCAGGGGATGAGATCGGTGAGCCTGCGCAAGCGGTCGGTGTGACGCGTCAGTCCGAAGACTGCCAGCTGCGTTTTCCTGGGCCGTAACATGCCGGAGTCGAGCACATCCACACCAGAAGGTAAAGGCTCATTGCGCGTCCGCTTGATCAGTCCGAGCAGGCGTGGTTGCTCCGCTACGTCCCACTCGGGGTAGCCGGGGCTGTAGTGCGGCAGCACTGCCATGGCGTGCTGCTCCGCCCAGTCGCAGAGACGAGCCCCGGTTGTCGTAGTCAGATGCTC
>JASHPM010000140.1 GCA_030038115.1 Acidobacteriaceae bacterium
CACTGCGCCTCGCCGTTCAGCGCACCCAGCGCCGAGCCGCGAATCACCGCCACGTCGTCGCCCGGAAACTGGTACTTGGTCAGCAGCTCGCGCACTTCCATCTCCACCAGATCGGTCAGCTCCGGATCCTCCACCGCGTCGCACTTGTTCAGGAACACCAGCACGTACGGCACCCCCACCTGGCGGGCCAGCAGCACATGCTCCTTGGTCTGCGGCATCGGTCCGTCGGTCGCCGCCACCACCAGAATCGCCCCGTCCATCTGCGCCGCCCCCGTGATCATGTTCTTGATGTAGTCGGCGTGACCCGGGCAGTCCACGTGCGCGTAGTGCCGGTTGGCCGTCTCGTACTCCACATGCGCCGTGGCGATGGTGATGCCCCGCTCCCGCTCTTCCGGCGCGTTGTCGATCGAGTCGAACGAGCGAAACTGGTTCTTCGGATTGTGCTTCTGCAAAACCTTCGTGATCGCCGCCGTCAAGGTCGTCTTGCCGTGATCGATGTGCCCGATCGTCCCCACGTTCACGTGCGGCTTCGACCGGTCAAACTTCTCCTTCGCCATACTCTTCCCTCTCTGTTGCTGCTTATCGATGAATCTGTTCCGGCGCGGCGGTCAGTAGCTGGCGTAGAGCCGGAAAAACTTTTGGCGGATTTCGGGGGCGACGCGCTCCACCTGGCGCAGGTACAGCTCGCGAATCTGGCCGCGGTCGGCGTCGGCGAGGGCGGCATAACTTTTTTGGGCCTGGGCGCCGAGGAATCCGTGGGCCAGGACGGCTTCAAACTGGCGGACGCGGAGCCGGGCGCCTTCGACGCGGCGGAGAAAGGACGGAGCGGTGGAGGGCGCAAAGGCCTCGTCGATAGCCTTCTTCACATCGGCGAAGGTCTTCTCGTCCTGGATGGGAATCGTGGCCTGCTCGAACATCGTGTGACTTCCCTCCGGGGCCAGGGCCCCGTGACTTTGCGCCTGATCGGGAAAACTAAAGCCGTGTCCTTTCAATTCAGCACCTTCTTGGAATTTCTGGAGCGGGAGACGGGAATCGAACCCGCGACCAACAGCTTGGAAGGCTGTGACTCTACCACTGAGTTACTCCCGCCTGTAACAGCGTTCAGCGTTCAGCGTTCAGGAACTGCGGAGCTGATCCGATGCGACTGCTGAGACATGCAAACGCCCGCTGCGTTTCCAGCGGGCAAACGGCCGAAAGCCAAAGGTCAGCAGCCAGACTACCAAATCTAACGGCGCTCTTCGGCCTGGTCCTCGTGCCGCGGAGCGCCCGCGGTTAATGCTATACGAAGAGCAAAGCCGCCCAGCAAAATCATGACGACCAGGCGAATCCTGCCGGGGTCCAGGGTGTACCACGCGAGGACGGCGAGAAGGGCGAGGAAGGCCAGCGCCAGAAGTTTGCGCCTTGCGGCCGGGACTCGCATCATGCCAACCCTCAGAAAACCCTGGCGCGAACACGCGCGTTGAAACCTAAAACCTGGTGCACAGGGGAGGATTCGAACCTCCGTAGCTCCAAAGAGCGGCAGATTTACAGTCTGCTGCCATTAACCACTCGGCCACCTGTGCGAAATGTCTGGAGCTGATGACCGGGATAAAAAACGGAACCGGTGACAGCTCTTTTTGTCTCGCGGCAACGCATCTTCGATGCTGCCGCTCCGCTTACCAAGGGAGTGCTCCGAAAAGCGCTCCTGAAATCTGGAGCTGATGACCGGGATTGAACCGGTGACCTCTCCCTTACCAAGGGAGTGCTCTACCAACTGAGCTACATCAGCCCGAGCAGGGATCCATATCCGTCCGAGGAGGGAAGCCTGGAGCTGGCGAAGGGATTTGAACCCCCGACCCTCTGATTACAAATCAGATGCTCTACCAGCTGAGCTACGCCAGCCCGGACAATCTGCACCCGCCGGCGGGAAACACACGTATGCGCCCCATTCTGGAAGGTACAGCATTGAAAATAACACACGGGTATGGGGGCGGCAATTGAATCCGGCGGTGCACGCCGGGCAGCGTGCGGGAAGGATGGCGGGGTGAGAAGATAGATGGTGCTGCCTCCCGGAATATGGGGAGGCCCTCTCGATGACCCACCGGCGCACGAAGCTCTCCATCGCCATTGTGCTTGTCGTCCTGCTGCTGCTGGCCGGGGCGATTTACCTTCGCAAGGAGGCGCCGCCGGAAGCGGCGCGGCTGCTGCCTGAGTCGGATGGGATTGTGTATCTGAATCTGCGGCCGCTGCGCTCCGCGACGCATTTCGATCAGCATCCGGTGGAGCATTCGCCAGAGTACCAGCACTTTATCGACGCGACGGGGATCCAGTTCGAGCGGGATCTGGACGAGGCGGCGTTTGCGCTGCATCGGATGCCGAATCCGCGGGGGCCGAACGGGGCGGTGGCATTCAGCGAAGTTTTTGTCGGGCATTTTGACGGGCGGAGGCTGGCGCAGTATCTGGCGAGCATCGCGACGTCGCAGGAGAGCTACGCCAGGCACACCATCTACAACATTCCCAGCGAGGGGCGGACGGTGCGCGTGGCTTTGCTGGGCTACGACATTGCGGCGGTGAGCAATACGCCGTCGACAGAGCAGATCCACTCGATGATCGACCGGTACCGCACAGCGGCGCTGCCGTTCTCCGGGTCGTCGCTGCTGTCGAAGTATTATTCGCAGGTGCCGCTGCTCTCGATCGCATGGGGGATTGGAGAGATCGGCTGGCCGCTGCCGAATGGCGGGCCGCGGGTGATGGGGCTGCGGCTGCCGCTGCCGGTGGATGCGACGTTCATCGCATCGCTGACATGGATCGGCAAAATCCATCTGCGGCTGGAGGAGGTTGCGCCCGACGATGCGGCGGCGGCGGACACCACCGAATCGCTGCAGACGATTCTGGTGCTGGTGAAGTCGATGGCCAACACGGGGGGCGCGGAGCCGTACGACAGCGATGCGCGGTCGCTGATCAACAGCATCGCTGTGGAGCGACGCCGGAATGAGGCGGTGCTGACGGCGACCGTACCGACGGCGCTGCTGCAGCGGATGATGAGCAGCCCGCAGAATCTGCAGTCACTGCCTGTCCCGAGCAGCGGGAAGAAGCAGTAAGCTGGCGATGCAAAAAG
>JASHPM010000141.1 GCA_030038115.1 Acidobacteriaceae bacterium
GGGTGGCGGACTTCTTCGTGCGTTTCGTTGCTTTCGTCGGCATCTGGGGTTTCGGATTCCGGCGCGGCGCCGCGGGCTGCCTTTCAGCCCATTTGTAATATTCCGGTCATTTGCAGGTCCCGCTCCAGCAGCACGGATTCGCCTGGCTTGTCCTCGCGGTAACGAACCTGAACGCTGCGGCCGCGAATCGCTTCGGCGAAACTATCCGCTGCGGCTTTGCGGGCGAAATGACGCCGGTATTTGCCATAGCGGTATTCCTGCTGCGCGTAGTAGCGGTACGAAACGTCGACCCAGCTGCCATACTGCGACTTTTTCACAATTGCCGTTTGCACCAAGCCATCCGCGCTGGGCCACATGGCGGCGCGATTCTCGCGGATACGCTGCACGTATTTCCGGATGGCCACAGCGGCAGCGCCGATGACAGCTGCGATGAAGTAATGAAACGTGCCCGCCAAAGGCAACAGATGATGCCAAAAATCCTTCATGGTGCGTCAAGCTCCCGAACAGGACTCCGCGCGATCAGGTTACTACGACGCCAGGCTCAGGCTCCCTGACCGAAACTCTCCGGTTGCCACTTTTGGGCCATTGGTTGTCTATAGATATGCACTTTTAGCCGCTGGCCAACTGTCTCTGCGTGGGTATATCGTAATGCTCGCCGTGTGCTCCGGAAATGGCTTCGAGACCCATGGCACTGAAACCCAGGAGTTGTTCTGCTATGGCCACTTTGGCTCAAACGGAAGTCGCAGCTCAGAAAGATTTTCTCCCTCTGAACGGCACCGACCACGTGGAGTTCTGGGTCGGCAACGCGCGTCAGGCAGCCTATTTTTACCGGCTGGCATTTGGCCTGAAACTGGTCGCCTATGCGGGTCCGGAAACCGGCGTTCGCGACCGCGCCTCGTACGTGCTGGAACAAGGGAAGGTTCGCTTCGTTCTCACCACTCCGATTCGACCTGACGGCGATATCGCCGAGCATGTGCGCGTGCACGGCGACGGGGTGCGCGATGTGGCCTTGTGGGTCGACGACGCTCGTGCGGCGTGGAAAGAGACCACGAAACGCGGCGCGCGCAGCGTGCGTGAGCCCTTCGAACTGAAAGACGCGCAAGGCATGGTACGGATCGCGTCGATCGCCGCGTATGGCGACACCATTCACTCCTTTGTCGAGCGCGGCGACTACAAAGGCGCGTTCCTTCCCGGCTTTCGCGCAGAACCCGAAGATCGTCTGGCGCGTCCAACCGGCCTGCTGCACATCGATCACATGGTGGGCAATGTGGGCTGGAACGAGATGAATCGCTGGGTCGACTTCTACGCGCAAACCATGGGCTTTTCGCTCTACCAGCACTTCGACGACAAGGACATTTCGACGGAATATTCGGCGCTGATGTCGAAAGTGATGGCCAACGGCAACGGCCGGGTGAAATTCCCCATCAACGAGCCGGCCGAAGGGCGCAGGAAGTCGCAGATCGAAGAGTATCTCGAGTTTTACCACGGTCCTGGCGTGCAGCACATTGCGCTGGCGACCAACGACATTCTGCAAACCGTCGCCAAACTGCAGCAACAGGGCGTTGCGTTCCTCACCGTGCCGCATACGTATTACTCGGAGCTCGAAGGCCGGGTGGGGAAGATCGACGAGCCGATCGGCGAACTGGAAAAACTGGGCATTCTGGCCGATCGCGACGATGAAGGCTATATGCTGCAGATCTTCACCAAGCCCGTTGAGGATCGGCCGACGCTGTTCTTCGAGATCATCCAGCGTAAAGGCAGCCGCAGCTTCGGCAAAGGCAACTTCAAGGCGCTGTTTGAAGCCATTGAGCGCGAACAGGCGGCTCGCGGGAATCTTTAGGAGCGGTTAGCGAGTTAGCGAAAAGCAGGCACCCCCTCCCCCTCCCTCCCTCCCTTTGGCGCCGGCCTGTTGCTTTCTATGGGTTAGCAGAGTTATCGAGTTCGATAACAGGCTATGGGACCTGGAATGAGTCAGTTGCGACTCGGCCGAGTGTGAATCAAACCTGGCCGCGTGTGATGCAGATCCGGCCGCGTGTGATTCAACCTCGGCTGCTTCGCCCCAGCAAAGGACACGGGGCCCCAGCGAATCCGGCACCGAGCAGAAGCGGCATTCGAGAGCCAAAGTTGTTTTCCTCCGGGCATGCAAAAGGGCCGCCGCGGCGACCCTTTTCGTTCCTGATTGTGGGGGGAGATTTATTTTTTGCCCCCTATTATCAGAATACCAAGTCCAGAGAATCAGAAGGCCAACTTTCTTTGGGTGAGACAGTGTGTAAGTCCCGATAAGTCAGCGGTCGTTACTTTGGTGAAGAGGTGGGGGTCTTGACAGTTTTGCGGGAAAGCCGGGATTTTGCAAATAAGTCGAAATTACGCGGTCAGGCAGCGGATGGGCTTCTTCCGGATCGGGCGATCATGGGGCACCAGGGCTATTGGGGCTGGATGATCTTTTTGAGGATGGCGATGGCGAAAATTCCGTAGGGAGGGGGATCGGGAGGAGCGTTGCCGGAGGCGAGGGTGCGCCGGGCGCCGGTCTTTTTCAGAGAGAACATGAGGGACTGGCTGGGACCGGGGGCGAGTCCGGCGGAGGGGCTGGAGCCGCCGCGGGCAGCGGTGGACATGCTGCGATCGAAGGCAGGAGTGGATTGGGGAGTAGAGGCGCGACGGATTTCCGCGATCCAGGCGCAGCCGCGACGCCGGGCTTCCGTCTCGAGTTGCCTGCGGGGGATGGCGGAGACGGGAACGGCGGCAAGGGGCGTTCCATCGGGCATCTGGGCGGAGAGCAGCTTGGCGAGGGCTGCAGCGTCGGCGGCGTTTTCAGGCTGGGTTGCAAAGACGCAGATGAGGACCTGTTGCGCAGTGAGGCGCGGGGCCACGAGGAAGAGGCAGGTGAGAAGGAGAAGCACGCGGACCATGGCTCACCTCCAAAGCGGGCGGCGGGGGTTAGTTTTCGACGAAGGATTGGAGGCGGGTGAGCGCCTGGTCCCATTGGGCAGAGACGCGGTCGAGATAATCGCGGAGATCGAGGACGGGCTGGGGGTCGAGCTGGAAGAGGCGTTCGCGGCCGGAGCGGACGCAGCGGACGATGCGGGCGCGCTCGAGGACGCGCAGGTGCTTGGTGATGGCCTGGCGGGTGAGGTGGGAGCCGTGGGTGAGCTGGGCGATGGAGCAGGCCTGGCCGCGGCTGAGTCTCGAGAGCAGGGAGAGGCGGGTGGAGTCGCCGAGAGCGGCGAAGAGCGGCGCGGGGCGATGGTGATGCGCGGCCGCGGCACGAGCGGGCGCGCGGCGCGGCGGGGCAGCCGCGCTTCGGCCGGTTCGGGACTTGGTGCTTATCCGGTTAGAGGTTCTGGGCGACATACTCCTCGATGTTTTTCATCTGCTGGGTCCAGCCGCCGTCGTTGCTCTGGAAGGCCTCCTGGCGGCGGTCGTCGGGAAGATCGCTAAAGCCGGATTCGGTGACCTGCAGGCGTGTGCCAGCGGTGGTGTTCTCGAGGTGGAATTCAACCAGCGTGGGTGTTTCTTTGGTGTAGTCGATGGCCACGTCGACGGCGTAGGGGTGCCAGGTGAAGGCGAAGTACTGTTCGGGGTCGATGGCCTGGACGACGGCGTTAAAGGTGATGTGCTCGTAGCCGGGATGAGTGATCTGGCCGGTCGAGACTTCGCCCACCCGGAAGGGGGCGTCGAGTTTGACGCGGAACCAGGCGCCGAATTCGTTGTAGTCAGTGAGAGCGCGCCAGACGCGGGACTGGGGGGCGCGGAGCTCGATGCTCTTTTCGATGCGGTCGGGAGTGCGTGTGGGAACACGTTCCGGAGTGCGGGTAGCGGGCATAAGCAACCTCCGGGTTGCATAATACGCCGGAGGCTGTGGAAATGCAACCGAAGGGTTGCATGTTGAAAATCAGGGCGTGGATCCTGAGTGGAAGGGAGCAAACAGGAGCGCGGCCATGCAGGGAAGGGGGAGCAGGTAGTTGACGAGGAAGGGAGGCATGACGAGATCTACGCGAAAGCCGGCGCGGGCGCCGATGGCGGCACAGACGGGGGTAACGAGGAGGGCAAGGAGCAGGGCGATGGCGGCGAGGGCGCGAAGGAATGCGGTCAGGGGCGAGGAAGAAGCGAGGCGGGCGAGGAGAAGAAACCCGGGGAGGAGAAGGAGATTGTCGAAGACCAGCCAGGCATTGGTGGGGATGAGGCAGGCGGTGGCGGCAAGGATGAGAGCGACGGCCTGGACAAAGAGCGGGTCGCGGGGAGGCGGCGCCAGGCGGAACCTGCCAAGGCGCCAGCCGAGGGCGGCGAGGAGGACCAGGCCGGCGAGCAGGCCGAAGCGGGGGCCGAGGAGCCAGGCGAACAGCGAGATTTTGCCGGCGGTGTGGGTGTAGGCGATGGCGGCGTGGATCCAGTGAGAGATGGAATGGGGAAAAAGGAGGGCGGAGGCGGCGACGAGCGCCGCCAGGGAGATGGAAAACGCAGCGATGAAGCGCCAGCGGCGATGACGCAGGGCGACGAAGAGGAACCAGGCGGCGACGAGGAGGACAAGCTGGGGCTTTACCGTGGCGAGGGCGAGAAGAATTCCGGCGCCGATATCCGATCCGCGGCGGAAGAGAAGGGTGGAAAAGGCGATGGCGGCGATGACATAAACGGAAGGCTGCCGCTGATAGCAACCCCAGACCGCAGGCCAGCTGGCGAGGACGATGACAAGGACGGCGATGAATGCGGTGCGATCCAGGCCTGACCAACAGAGGCGCATCCACACCCAGGCGGTGGCGAGGATGACGCAGGGGGTGACGATGACGAAGAGGAACTCAACGGTGGGCCAGGGCAGGAGGGTGAAAGGCGCGAGAGGAAGGGCGACCCAGGGGGGATAGACGAAAGCTTCGGGGTCGTGCTGGTCCGCGGGCGAGAGGGCGTGGCCGTAGATGCCGGTCTGGATTTGGGCGGTGACGGTGGGGGAATAAGGATCGACGTGGTGGAGAAGGGCGCGGACGCCAACCCAGGGCGAATAGAGGTCAGAGTAGACGTCGGCATCCATGTGCTCGACCATGCGCAGCTGCAGGGGCACGGCAAGGGCGCAGGTGACGGCGAGAAGGGTCAGGAGGGTATGGCGAAGAGTCACGGGTTGGTCTGCGAGTGAGTCTAGCAGCGGGTTCCGCAGAAGGGTTGGCACTTTTTGGGGAGTACACGTGGGCGCATGCGCGGCTTGAGCGAAGGCGGGAAGAATGGGGGAGGATTTGGTTGCGGGACCTGGCCTGGCATGCCTGAGCGGTGTTGCCCAGGCTGCGCCAGGTGAGGCGTGAGCCAAACTACGAGGGGAACGCTACTTCCACTCCCATACTTTGGAGACAGTGGATCCGTCGGCGGCCACCTCGTACTCGAAAGCGCCGCAGGCGTTGTGGGCGCGGGCCAGCTTTTTGGAGGTGGTGCGGAAGAAGAGCATGCCGCGGTAGCTGACGGAGCCGCCGGGACCGAAATGGCCGTTGCCGGTTCCCGTCCAGGTGATGCCTTCGCCGTCGGTGGTGGTTATGAGTCCCTGACCGCTGCCGTGAAGGGTGCCGTCGGGCTGGATGATGGAGGTATAGGAGCCGATGCCGGTGGTGGCGACACCGAACATCTTGCCGCTGTCTTCAAACGTGACTTCCGCGGTGGGCGGGTCGACGGAAACGACGCGCCGCACGAGTCTCCTGCCTTTTACTTCGCCTATTTTGTCTCCGAGCATAGATGGATCCTCTCTCTTTTTCGGTTTGAATTGCGATTTCCGGGGTGCGGCCAGGTATACACCAGGCGGGCCGGGGGCGTCGAGAGAAGTCAGGATGAATCAGGCGGCGGTGAGCAGGAGGGGCTCGTTTTTGGTGATGACGAGGGTGTGCTCGTAGTGGGCGGCGAGGCCGCGGTCGGCGGTGCGCACGGTCCATCCGTCGCGGGCGAGGATGGACTTGCCGGAGCGGCTGGCGATGATGGGCTCGACGGTGATGACGAGGCCTTCGGTGAGGAAGTCGGAGGCGGAGGGGTCGGGCCAGTTGGGGACGCTGGGTTTCTCGTGGATGGTGCGGCCGATGCCGTGGCCGCAGAGGTCGCGGATGACGTGGAAGCCGGCGGCGGTAACTTCTTTTTCCACGACGCGGCCGATGTCGCGAACGCGATGGCCGGCGCTGGCGACCTGCATGGCCTGGCTAAAGGCGCGCCGCGCGCAGGCGGCGAGGCGGCTGCCGATGGCGGACTCGGTGATGGGCGGGCCGACGATGACGGTCTCCGCGGCGTCGGCCATGAAGCCGTCTTTCGAGATGGTGACGTCGAGCTTGAGGAGGTCGCCGTTGCGCAGGCGGCGGTTGGAGGGGATGCCGTGGACGATTTCGTCGTTGACGCTGATGCAGCTGACGCCGGGAAACTGATAGACGGTGGTGGGGCCGGAGACGGCGCCGTTGTGGCGCATGACTTCGCCGCCGATGTCGTCGAGTTGCTCGGTGGTGACGCCGGAGCGGGCGGCGGCTTTCATGGCTTCGAGCATGAGGCGGACGATGCGGCCGGATTCGCGCATGGCGGCGAGTTCTTCGGGGGTATGGATGGACAACGTTGTTCCCTCTGCGACTATTTTCTCAGGCGAGGGCGGTTTGTCGCAGTTGGCGGCCGGAAACTTTCAGTAACTACTCGCCGAGGAGCAGGCGTTCGGTGGAGAGGGCGTGGCCGGTGGCGGGGTCGGCTTCGATGAGGAGGGCGGCCATGCGCGGGTCGCCTTTGGCGGCTTCGAATTTGGAGGGCATGCTGGTGAGGAAGCGCTCGAGGACGAGCTCTTTTTGCACACCGATGATGGAGTCCCAGGGGCCGCTCATGCCGACGTCGGTCTGGTAGGCGGTGCCGGCGGTGAGGACGCGATCATCGGCGGTGGGGATGTGGGTGTGGGTGCCGATGACGGCGGTGACGCGGCCGTCGAGATACCAGCCCATGGCGCATTTTTCCGAAGTGGCTTCAGCATGGAAGTCGACGACGATGATTTTGGCGGCGATTCCGGCGAGGAGCCGGTCGGCGGTGCGGAAGGGATCCTCGTTGTTGGCCATGAAGACGCGGCCCTGGAGGGAGAGAACGGCGTAGTCGTGGCCCGAGGGGAGCGTGCCCTGGTAGACGCCGTAGCCAGGGCTGCCGGGCGCGTAGTTGGCAGGGCGGAGGATGCGGCGGGCGCGCTCGTGGCTGTCGGCGGGCACGGAGTTGAGATAGTCGATGATTTCTTTCTTGTCCCAGACGTGGTTGCCGGTGGTGAGGACGTGGGCGCCGAGGTCAAAGAGCTCGTCGGAGAGAGCGGGGGTGAGGCCGAATCCGCCGGCGGCGTTTTCGGCGTTGACGATGACGAGGTCGACAGCGCGGCCCTGGATGATGTGGCCGATGTGCTCGCGCACGATGCGGCGACCGGCGTGACCGAAGACGTCGCCGACAAAGAGGATGCGCATGGAGGTCAAGGGTACAGGGTACAGGAGGCGAGGCGGACAGGGAACGAGGATTGTTACAGATTTTCATACGATTTGAAAAAAAAGCTGTGGTAGCGTGAAGCAATGGCCGCAAATACCCGATTCGCAACCGGCGTTCACGCCCTGGTCCTGCTTGCTGCGGAACCGGATGGACTGCAGACGTCAGAGGACGTCGCCAGCAAGCTGAGCATTAATCCTGTGGTGATTCGACGCGTATTTTCACTGCTGCACCAGGCGGGACTGCTGGAGAGCCAGAAGGGTCCGCACGGAGGGTCGAAGCTGGCGCGGTCGACGAAGTCGATTACGCTGGCGGACATCTACGCGGCGCTGAATGGCGGAGAGCTGTTTCACACAGCGACCCTGTCGGGGGCGCAGACGGCGAAGGTGGGGTCGGTGCTGAAGAAAGTGTTCGAGGGAGCGGAGAGCGCCCTGCGCGAGGAGCTGGAGAAGACCACGCTGAACGAGCTGGTGAAGAAGGCAGGGAAGAAGGGGAAGAAGTAGGCCGGGTTCTCGCGACTCCTTTCATGAAGATGGTGATCATGCGCGCCGGGCAGCGCGAAACGCACCGAGCATTTCGCGGCAGCTGGCGAGCTTGTGTGCGATGAGCGCCAGGGCGACGAAGCTGTTTCGCCACTTTCTGGTTGTGGCTGCGGCCGCTCTCACGGTCATTACAGTGATCGTTACGCGCCACTGGCCGCTGGTTGGCGATGCCCTGCTGACGCATTACATGGCGTTCCTTTTCGATCATGGATTCGCGCCCTATCGCGACATCGTGGACATGAATATGCCCGGCTGCATGCTGTTCGACTGGGCAGTGATGCACACGATGGGGCCGGGCGCGGTGGCGTGGCGCGTGGTGGACGGCGCGCTGCTTGCCACCGGCGCGGCGGCCATGATGGCGGCGGCAAAACCTTACGACTGGGTGGGCGGCCTGTTCGGCGGGGCGATGCTGGTCATCGTCCATGCGCGCGACGGTGTGGACCAGGCCGGCGAGCGCGACCTGATTGTCGCGGTGCTTTTGCTGGTTGGGTGTGCGTGTGCGCTGCGGGCCTGGCGGCGGGATGGATGGATGTTGAGCCTGGCGTGCGGGCTGGCCGCGGGCGCGGCGGTGATGATGAAACCCACCGCGGTGGTATGGGCGGCAGGTATGTTGCCGATCGAACTGGCGGCGATGAGAAAAAGCGGCGGGGGCAGAGCGCTGCGTCATGGAGTCGCCTTTGTGGTCGGCTTCCTGCTCGTGATGGGGCTGACGCTGGGTTTCCTGTACCAGCGGCATGTTCTGCGGGACTTCTTTGGGACGGTGACCGGGCTGATGGCCTACCATGCCGGCATCGACCGCCTGCCGTTCGGGTACCTGATTTCTCATTTGATCCCGTCCTCGCTCTTCCCGGTGGTGCTGGTGTGGTTGTTGCTCGCGCCGGGATCCGTGGGCTGGAACCAATGGGAACGCGGGGCGATCCTGTTTTCCATTTTGTTTGGAGTATTTTCTTTTGTTGCGCAGGGAAAGGGATTCCCGTATCAGCGGTATCCGGCGGAGGCGTTCCTGCTGCTCGCCGTGGGCATTGACTGCTCCCTGGCGCTGAGACAAGGCAAGTGGCGTTCCATGGCCGCGGCAGCGGTGCTGCTCTACTGCGTGGCGGTGATCGCTCCGGTCTCGATCGCGAAGGCGAGCCACTACGACCGGAGGGACGAATTGTCTGCCTCGATCGAGGCGGACCTAAGTTCGCTGGGGGGATCGAAGTTATCGGGACAGGTTCAGTGCCTGGATACGTTTGCCGGATGTATAGGTGCGCTCTACGACATGCGGTTAGTGCAGGACACAGGGTTCCTCTACGATTGTTATTTGTTTCATCGGCCCCTGACAGAGGTAGGTAAGTCGCTGGACGATCGCTTCTGGTCGGAGATGACGACGCATCCCCCGCGGGTGATCGTGGTGACAGATCAGTTCTGTTATGACGAAACTGCGGGGTATCAAAAGCTGAACAACTGGCCGGCGTTTTCTGCATGGCTTGAGGAGAATTACGTTCTTTATGCCGACCGGCCGCCGGAAGGGATGGTGCACTGGTGGGCTCAGCCAAGGGCTGCGAATGGGTACCGGGTTTACGTGCGCCGGGATGCGGGTCGAACGGCGGGTCAGGGTTGAGCGGGTTTGGTAAGCGCGAGCAGCTTACGGGAATCGGTGAGCCAGCGAGTGATCATCAACACCAGCGCAATCAGGATCAGCGAAACCGTTAACCCCGTCCACAGGCCGGAGAGTCCCCACCTGAAGTGGAAGCAGAGCAGGGCTCCGAAGGGGAGACCGAGGATCCAGTAGCCGGTGAGGTTCATGAGCATGGGGAAACGCGTTTCGCCCAGGCCGCGAAGCGCGCCGGTGGAGACGGTCTGGATGCCGTCGAAGATCTGGAAGCCGGCGACGATGGCGAGGATGTGCGCGCCGAGAAGGACAACGAGGCGGTCGTGCGTCCAGATATGGATGATGGGCCGCGGGGCGAC